>RFGQ01000809.1 GCA_003695865.1 Gemmatimonadota bacterium
AGGCCTATGCGGCCGACGCACGAGCGTTGTGGCAGGCCATCGGAGAAGCAGCGCCCGCGGGTACCCGGTGGGTGATCGACTCGTCGAAGACCGCCTACGGCGCCGCAAGCCGGCCGCTGACCTTCGCCTCGGCGGCCGGGGCTGAAGTGTTCTTCGTTCACCTGGTGCGCGACCCGCGCGGCGTCGCCGACTCGTATGCCCGAAAAGGACTCAACCGTACGCACGACGCCCGGCCGGGGCTACGGTCGCGCGTGCCCGCCAGCGCCCTTCGGGCCGTGGTAGGGTGGGCGTACGCGCAGCGGTGCGCGGAACGGGTCGCCAGGCACCTCGGCCCGGGGCGGGCCACACGGCTGCGATACGAAGACCTGGCGACCCGCCCGGCCGACGTGGTCCGTCGGCTCGGCGAGTGGACGGGGCTCGGCCTGGAGGGGGTACTCGGCGCCCTGGCGCGGGGCGCGCCCGTCCCGGTGACCGGCCACCAGATTGCGGGCAACCGGCTGCGTCGGCTGGAGGCCACGGTGATCCGGCCGGCCACCGATGCGCCCTCGCCCCTGGGCCCGGCGGCCTCCCTGGCGCTGCGGGCGTTCGCCGGGGGCCTGCTCGAACGCTACGGGTATTCGCGATGAGTCCGACCCTGCAGGAGCCACGCGCGGTCGTCGTGACCAACTCGGCGTGGACGCTCTGGCACTTCCGCCGGGCGCTGCTCCGGGCGCTTGCAAGCGAAGGCCTCGAGGTGGTGGCCTGCGGTCCGCCCGATCCGGAGTGGGGCGGACGCCTGTCGAGTGCCGGCATCCGCTACGAGCCTGTCTACTTCCATCAGAGTGGCACGAATCCGCTCCGCGACCTGCGCACCATCGCCGGGCTGTACCGGCTTTACCGCCGCGAGCGACCGCGCCTCGTACATCACTTCTCTACGAAGGCGGTGATCTACGGTTCCCTGGCCGCGCACCTGGCGCGTGTGCCGCGAATCTTCAACACGGTGACCGGCAAGGGATACGGATTCCGTTCATCGCCCCTGGTGCGGAGCGCGCTCGTCGGTCTCTACCGTGCGGCGCTTCGGGGGGCCACCGCGACCACGTTCCAGAATCCCCAGGATCGGCAGGACTTTCTGGCGAGAGGCATCGTGGACGAGTCGACGAGTTGCGTGATCCAGGGTTCGGGGGTCGACACCGATTACTTCGCGCCCGCGCCGGAGGCGGATCAGGACGGTGAGCCATCTGCCGCCTCGTCGGCTCCCCTCCGCTTTCTCATGTTCAGCCGCATGATCTGGGACAAAGGCGTGCGCGAGTACATCGACGCGGCGGACGCGGTCGTGGCGACGCTGCGGGAAGAGGGCAGCGCGTCCGTCCCCACCTTCACCCTGCTGGGCGGGAGTCGGCCGGGGAACCCCGAGGGCGTGCTCGACGAGTGGATCAACAACCCCGGGGCCATCGATCCCGAGTGGCTCGAGCGGAGGACCCGAGAAAGCGCGGTGCGCTGGCTTCCCCATGACGACGACGTTCGCGCGCACATCCTCCAGGCCGACGTCGTCGTCCTGCCGTCGTACTA
>RFGQ01000810.1 GCA_003695865.1 Gemmatimonadota bacterium
CTCGAGCGGCCCTCCGAGCGTGAAGTAGCGCGCCGTCCGGCGGGTCTCGAACGTGTGGCGCTCGGCGCGCCCCGGCCCGCTCACACGGCCCCGAAGGCCGAGAGCACCGTGTACACCAGGAACGCGGCGTGGCTGAGCGCGAACACGGCCAGCCAGCGCCGGGCCACGACGCTTCGGGTGTGCCGCCGCGCGCGCAGGGAGAGCGCGAGTGGTACGACCAACAGCCACCCGACCCGCGGCAGCACGGCGGCCGCCACGAAGGGGATCGTGTCCAGAAACACCGAGGGCTCCTGAGCCAGACCGAGCATGCGCAGCAGCGTGCGCACCGTGAGGGGTACGAGCACGCAGAACTCCGGAGCCACGAGCACCGCGTTGAGGAAGAAGCGCCCGCCCTCGGGTGTCTCGATCCAGGGGGTGTCGTGAGCGGCCGGTCCGCCCCCCGGCGGAGCTGCGGAGGAGCCTGCGGAGCCACCGGCGACCGGCGGACCGGCCGGCACGGGCGACGTATCCCGGTCGTCCGGGAGGCCGTCGGGGGAGGAGCCGACTTCGTTCACGAGTCCTCGGCGTAGGTGAAGGGGGTATCGAACTCAGAGAGGCGCGGTAGCCCGCGGTCCCGCTCCGAGACCACGGGGTCGGCGACCGGCCAGGTGATGCCCAGGTCGGGGTCGTCGAAGGCGACGCCGCCCTCGCTCTCGGGCGCGTGGACCGCGCTGACCTTGTAGAGCACGGTGGCCGAGGCGGAGGTGACCGCGTAGCCGTGAGCGAAACCGGCGGGAACGAAAAGGCGTGTGGACTCGTCGGCGCTCAGCCGCACCCCCAGCCAGCGGCCATACGTGGGCGAGCCGCGCCGCAGATCGACCGCCACGTCGAAGATCTCTCCGTCGACGACCCCCACCAGCTTGGCCTGCTGGTGAGGCGGCGCCTGGAAGTGCAGACCGCGTACGACCCCGGCCCGTGATCGGGCGAGGTTGTCCTGCACGAACCCCAGGCCCGGAGCCAGGCGCTCGGCGATCTCGGCCCGAAACCACTCCTCGAACGAGCCCCGCGCGTCCGCGTGTCGCGTGCCGTGCACGAGCGCGAGGCCGGGCACGGAGAGCGGCTCGATGCGGAAACTCACGGGGCTCGTACCTCGTCGGTGGGGTTGGCTCGGACGCACGCCGCGGCAAACCTCGCGCGTGGGACCGGGCCGAGCAAGGCGCGGCTCGCCCCTACCGCCCCGCGAGCCCGGCCGGCTACTTTCGGGCCCTGGGGGAGCCCACTCGCCACCTCGACCGGGATGCATCCGTGAAGCCCTCGACCTCCTCACGCCACCGACCCTCTACGGTGCTGCCTTCGTGCTCGCCGGTCCCGTCCCGGTCGGGAGGGCGCCCCACGGCGCGCGAGCACCGACTCCGAGGGGCCGCCCGGCTCCCCGCCGCGGCACTGGTCTTCGCGGTGGCGGCGGCTGCGCCGGTGCGTGCCCAGGAGACCGGCGGCGGCGCGCCGCCCGACAGCGCGGCGGCTCGACCCGCCGGTGAAGCGCCCGCCGAGCGAGAAGCCCCGGCGGGCGAAGCCGCCTGGAACCCCTTCGCCGGCTTCACGACCCATGCGCTGTCGAACGGCGTGCGCGTGTGGTTCCGGGAACTGCCCGGAGCCGCCGACGTGAGCGTGTCGGTGGGCGTGCCCTACGGTGCCGATCAGGATCCGCCGGGCAAGGAAGGCACGGCCCATCTGCTCGAGCACGTGCTCTTCAGCGACCACGCAGGGCGCAGCGAACAGCAGATCAAGGACGAGATCGAGGGCCGGGGCGGCCGCCGGAACGGCATCACGACCTGGGACCACACGTGGTACTACGTGACCATCGGGCGCGAGCATGGGACCTTCGCCATCGAGTGGCTGGGGCGCATCGTCGAACCGCACCGCATGGATCCCGAGCTCGTCGACCGCAACCGCCGTCCGGTCGCGGTCGAGACCAACGCCCGTCCGCCGGGTGTGGCCGAGCGCCTGCGGCTGTGGCTCAGCCCGAGCTGGCTGCGCGCTCCCGGTTTCTGGAGGCGTGAGTTCGGGCTGGCCTCGCCCGACGACCGCACCTACGACCGCTGGACCTCGCTTCAGAACATCCAGCCGGAGGACCTGCAGCGGTTTTACGAAAGCTATTACGCACCGGGAGCCATGGTGGTGACCATCGTCGGCGATCTTCCGGAGCAGGAGGCCCTCGAGACGGCCGAGCGCGCCTTCGGATCGCTTCCGGCCCGGCCCGTCGAGCGCCTCGAGCGCGCCCTCTCACCCCGCTCCGAGGCCACCCGGCGCTTCTACTGGTCGGCCGGGGCCAGTGCGCGCTACCAGCGGCGCTTCCGCATCGTGCGGCCCTCGCCCGACGACGAACTCAGGCTGGTGTTCCTCGAGCGTTACCTGTCCCGCCGGCTTTCGCAGCGCCTTCGCTACGGCGAGCGCAAGGCCATCTACAGTCTGCGCGTCTCCTACACGCGTCGCGGGCCCGCGGCGCACCTGAGCATCGACGCCCGTGTGCTCCCGGACGCGCTCGCGTTCGCAGACAGCGTGGTCGACCAGGAGCTCGGTGCGCTGGCCGCGGGTGAGGTCGACCCCGAAGAGTGGGAGCGGGACCGGACGGCGGTCGTCGACGCGTGGCGCACCGAAACCCGCACCCCCGAGAACCTGGTATTCTGGACCTACCGGCCGTTCTGGGACCCGGACACGCACCTGGACTTCCCCGACCCCATCGGATTCGCCGAAGACCTCTCGCTCTCTTCGCTCTCGGCGTTCGCGGCGCCCCTCTTCGCGGAGCAGAACGAGATCTCGTGGCTCACCCGCCCGCTGCCCTTCGACGAGGCCCTGCTCGCGCTCGCGGTTGCCGTGTGGCTCTGGCTCGTGTGGCGGGGTGCGGGATGGCTTCTGAGAACCCCGGTCGCGATGCGCGACATCCGCTACGTGGCCAGGCTCCGCTACGGCCTCCTGTACGGGCTCGGCGTCGGCCTGGTGTTCACGGCGGGCGCGGTCGTCCTCGGCCGGTTGGCGTACGCGGGGCTGGAACGGGCTACGCTCGCGTGGGTGCTGCCGCTCGACGACTTCGCGCTGCAGGCGGGCGCCTACGGCGCGATGCTGGCAGCGTCGGCAGCCCTGTTGCTCGCCTACCTTTCGCTCGTGCCCCGCAAGCTTCTGGTCTTCCCCGACCGGATCCTCCTCAAGTCGCTCGCCTATCGCTCACGTGTGCTCGAGCCCGGCGACATCGAGTTCGCCGCCCCGGCGCGCCTGCTGGGCGCATGGCGCTCGCGCGGGCTGTTCGGGGTGCGGCCGCTGTCGCTCCCCCTCGTCCGGCGCGGGGTCCTGCTGCAGCCGACCCACGGGCGCGCCCTGTTGCTGCGCACCCGTGACAGCGCCGAACTGCTCTCGGTGCTCGCCGCCTGGAAGCCGGGCCTCGTGGTGGAGCGCCTCCCGCGCCGTGAGCGGCCCGCCGCTCCTTCCGAGGCCCGGCCCCGGGCGGAGCCGTCCACCCCGGAGGCGCGGGAGTCCGGCGCCGCGCCCGCAGCCGGAAAGACCTCGGCGGCCACGGGCACCGGCGCTTCGCCGGCGAAAGGGGCCGCACCTCGCGCCGGGCCGCCCGCCTTCCCCGAGAAGGCACGGGGAGCGGCGGTCGCCTCGAAGCCCGGTGAGGGCGGGGGCGGGAGCCCGGGCGGCGTCGATGATCCGGGCGCGGCGCTGGACGACCTGGACCTCGATGCCGACCTCACACCCGAGCAGATGCGCGCGCTGGGGATTCCCGAGCC
>RFGQ01000811.1 GCA_003695865.1 Gemmatimonadota bacterium
CTACGAGCCTGGCACAGATGAAGAGCCCCAGCCCGGTACCCTTCCCCGGCTCCTTGGTCGTGAAGAACGGGTCGAAGAGGTGGTCGATGTGCCCGGGGTCGATGCCGGGGCCGGTGTCTTCGACCGTGATGCAGACGAGCCGCTCCGCCGTCCGGAGCGTCGCCACCCGTTCGGCCTGATCGTCCATGGACACGCGCCGGCGGTGAAGGTAGTTCACGTCGGGCGGGTCCCCCTCACGGCGCGCGGGGAAGCGTGCCCCGGGGCCGTCCTGCTCGAACAGCTTCACGACCAGGCGTCCGCCCTCGTCCCCCAGCGCGTCCACGGCGTTCAGGACGAGGTTGACGAGTACCTGCTCGAGGCGGTGCCGATCCATCACCACCCGGGAGGGCGTGCCCTCGACGATCCACTCGTCGTCGACGCGCGCGAGCTTGCCCTGGCTCTCGAGCAGGTCGCGCACCTGGCGAACGACCTCCGCGGGGTCGCCCGGCTCCTCGGCCACGGGCTGCGGACGGGAATAGTCGAGCAGGCCGCGCACGATGCGGTCGATGCGCTGCGCCTCCTCGCGGATCGCGTCGAGCAACTCGGTGTCCTGCCCCGCCCGCTCGAGGCGGCCGCGCGCGACATCCACGTAGCCCACGATCGCGCCCAGAGGGTTGCCGACCTCGTGCGCGATGCCCGCGGCCAGCGTGCCCACCGACGCCAGGCGCGCGGCCTGGATCACCTGGTTGCGGGCCTCGACCAGCTCCCGGTTGGTGGCCTCGAGTGAGGCCACGTTGTCGGCCAACATCGCCTTGTCGAGGATCAGCCGGTCGGCCATGGCGTTGACCGACTCGCCGATCTGGGCCAGTTCCAGAGCCCGGCTGGGCGACACCCGGTGCTGATAGTCCCCCCGCGCGATGCGCTGAACGTCCTCGACCAGACGCTCGACGGGCCGCACGAAGTGGCGCCGCAGGTACCAGCCTCCGTAGGCCAGAAACAGGACCAGGTCGACGCCCATGAGGACGAGTACGAAGAACGTGACCTCGGCCGGCGTCTCGGCCTGTGGAATGACGAAAAGGAGCGCCACGCCGAGGATGAGGATGGCCTCGGCGAAGATCACCCCGAACGAAACGAGCAGGTCCCGTCGCAGGGGTGAGGGCGATGCCATGGAGGTGCGCTCCGGGTTCGAGAGTCGAGCGCGCCGGTGCGCCTCGGCCGGGAGGCGTTCCGGGGTCGGGCCCGGGGCAAGTTGGGATGCGGCCTCAGCGGCCGCAACGGAGGCGGCCGCGTACGGCCAACCCGGCGGTCAGGGGCAGCTCAGCCGCCCGAGCACATCACCAGGCTCACCTGGGTCGCCGGGCTGCCGCCGGCCGGCGAAGCGTCGCCATGGTACACGCCGCACTGCTCTCCGGGCAGACCCGAATGCGTGGCCGTGGCCGACCAACCGGTCCCCGTGGCCTCGTTGATCGTGACCGTGACGCCCTCGCTCTGCGTGGCCCCGACGTCGGTGAGCTGGGACCCGAACGCGTACTGGGCGTTGTAGTAGACCTCCTGCTGCGTCGCGAGGTTCTTCAGATCCGACTTCATGGCCGAGAAATAGGCCCGCTCGCGAACGGAGGAGAACTTGGGGATGGCGATCGCTGCGAGGATGCCGATGATCACGACCACGATGAGCAGTTCGATGAGCGTGAAGCCGTCGGTGCGCGCGTGCATCGTCGTTCCCCTTTGAAGGTTGATCCGCGGGCTCGAAGCGCGGAGAGCGCGGCCCGGATCGGGCCCGGACCGCGCTCTCCAGAGCTTCGCGGTCGTTCCGGACTCCCGCGGAGGGAGCCCGGAACATGATCCGCGCATCAGTTGGTGCAGGCAACCTCGCCGATGGCCGAAGGCGCGATCGGCGACGTGGGCGCCGTACCGTTGCCGTAGTAGATCGCGCAGCCGCGGGTCGTGCCCAGCGCGCTGTGCGTGGCCGACGCGGACCAGCCGTCCGTGCCCGGCGTGATGGCGACCGTCACGCCCTGCGACGACACGAAGTTGAGCTGAGCCGTGTTCGACGTGTAGGCGTACTGATCGGAGTAGTAGATCTCCTGCTGGCTGGCCAGGTTCTTGAGATCCGACTTCATGGCCGCGAAGTAGGCCTTCTCACGCGTGGCGGAGAACTTCGGAATGGCGATAGCCGCCAGAATACCGATGATCACGACCACGATGAGGAGCTCGATGAGGGTGAAACCCTTGTTGTCCCGCATCTCGGTGACTCCTGAACTGAAGGTGAACGACAGGGACGTCCGAACGAGGACCTCTCGGTGCAAGGCCGGGTCCAGGATCGTGCCACAACCATCAAGTCGAAGTAGACAAAGCACTTAGCGCCTTTTCCACACCGGTCCGAACCCGCCTACGGGGCCGGGGGACCATGGTGAAATGCAAACCCCTTGCATTTCACCGTGCATTCTGCGGCGGCGAGAGGGTGAGCGCCAGGCTGTCGATCTGGCGTACCCACGGGCTGCCGGGGATGCGCACGCGGGCAGAATCGAGCGCCGCCAGCGCCGCAGCCGTGTCGCCTGCGGCGGCTTCCGCCCCGGCGAGCCAGTACCACTGTTGCCAGCGGTCGCCGCCCGGAGCACGGATCGTGCGCCTGCGCTCGGTCGCCGACTCGCGCCAGCGGCCGAGCCGGCCCAGAGACTGCGCGAGGAGGTGGAGCGTGACCGCGTCGCTGCCCTGGTAGACGCGGTCCGCCGCACGGGCTGCGCGGACCGCGTCTTCCCAGCGGCCCTGCCGCTGGTAGATCACGGCGAGCACCTGCGGCGCGATCGCACGCTCGGGCTCGTCCTTCCAGGCCCGCTCGAGCACCGCGACGGCGGCCTCCTCGCGGCCGGCGATGAGCAGCCGCCGGCCGACCTCGACCAGCAGCGGGTAGGAGCCGTGCAGCAGCGAGATCGCCGCCCGGTAGGCCTGAAACGCCTCGGGGTGGTTCCCCACGATGAAGTTCGCGTCTCCCAGCAGCCATTGGGCCCGCCCCGACTCGGGGTGTTCGGCGAGCAGGGTGTCGAAGACGGTGAAGTTGTCTCGCCACGTCTCGTTCCGCGTGAGCGTCCGGGCGCTCATCAGCGCGAGCGCGGCCGCGATTCCCAGTACGGCTGCCCTGGGCCGCTCTCGGTGCAACATGGCCGCCCCCCAGGCCGCGGCGATCACGAAACCGACCGAGGGCAGGTACAGCGTCCGCTCGGCCAGGAGCACCCCCGAGAGGAACACCACGTTGGCGACCGGCGAGATCGTGATCACGAACCAGAGCACCCCGAAGGTCACGGCCCGGGGCGTGACGGGATCGCTGGACCGCCGCTCCGGCGCCCCCGCCCGCCACGCGGCCCACGCCCCCGCGAGCACGAGCAGCACGAGCACGGCCCCGAGCACGTTCTGGGCTCCCCAACCGAGCAGAATGGGTACGACGGCCGGCGAGTAGTCGGCGCTCAACTCGGCCGGGAAGAACAGCAGCCGCAGGTAGTGGGGCCACGTGCCGGCGACGGTCCAGATGCGGGGCACCTCGTGCTCGATCAGCGTCGCTCCGAGCGGCCCGAACGGGCTTGCGACGCTGCCCAGCACCTGCACCCGAGCCCACAGGACGACGACCGCCACCGCGGCGAGGCCCGCGTACAGCACGCCCCTTCGGCGCAGGTACTCGCCCAGGTCGCGCACGCGCCACTCACGGCGCATCGCGTCGAGCAGCAGCACGACGCCGGGAAGCGTGACCGCGCTCTCCTTCGTGAGGAACGCGAACGCGTAGAGCCCCCAGATCGCTACCAGGCCGGCCGCGCCGAGCGCCACCCCTCGTCGGAGCAGCACCAGGCAGGCGAGCAGGAACGCCGCGCTCGACAACACCTCGGCCATGCCCACGAGGTTCGCCACCGCCTCGACGTGAACCGGATGCACGGCGAAGATGGCGGCCCCCGCGAGCGCCCAGCGCAGGGGGATCAGCTCTGCCGCGACGAGCAGCACGAGTGCCGTGACGGCGCCGTGCAGGAGCACGAGCAGGATGTGGAACGGCACGGCGTTCTCGCCCACCGCCGCCCACAGCACCCCGAAGACCGCGGTCGTGACCGGCCGCCACAGACCCAGCTCCTGCCCGTACTCGTTCGGCCAGTAGGGCTCAGTGAGCGCCTGGGGGAGGTCGGAGAGCCGATGGATCCCCTCGTTCTCGACGATGATGGGCCGATCGTCGTACGCAAAGTCGTTGCCGAGCGTGTTGAGGTGGGCCGCGATCGCGAGCGCCCACACCAGCACGGCCGCCCCCCTACGGCTGCGCCACAGGGATGAGAGGCCGGCCAGGGCGCGACCGAAGAACGGCGTGTCGTCGAGCGTCATCGCAGAGCCTCCGCCCTTTCCCGGGCAGCGCGGGCCGCGGCGGTGTCTCCGCCCGCTTCGAGGATCTCGGCGAGGCGCCGCCACTCCGCCGCGTTTCGGGGGTCCAACGCGAGCGCCGCGCGCCGGGCGCGAGCCGCCGCCGCGAAATCGCCCTTCAGGATGTAGGACTCGGAGACCAGATCCCAGAGCTCACGGTCCGCACCGACCAGGCGCAGCCCCTCGAGCGCGACCCGGTGCGCTTCCCGCCCCCGCCGCTGCAGCAGCAGGTTCCCGGCCCACAGCCGCCACGCCTGGGGCTGATCGGGCAGCACCTCGATCGCCCGTCGCAGCAGCTCCTCGGCCCGCGCGAAGTTGCCGTGGCGACCGTGGAAATCGGCCACCTCCACCAGCAGCGAATAGCTGGCGGGCGCCAGTTCGAGCGCCGTGTCGTAATAGCGCGCGGCCTCGCCGGGGTAGCCGGCGCGCTCGAGCCCGGTGGCACGCGCGCGCACCGCCAGATGCGACTCGGGATGCTCGGCCCCGAGCGTCTCGAGCACCGTGAACGTCGACAGCCAGGTCGGGTTGCGCGCCACAGATCGCGCCAGAAAACCCGCGACGGCCACCGCCGCCACGCCCGCGAAGACCCGCGCGGCCGTGCGGCCCCGCGCCAGCACCAGCGACCCCACGCCCGCGACCACCCACGCGAACCCCACGGAGGGCACGTACAGGGTCCGCTCGGCCAGCAGCACGCCGGCCCGCACCACCAGGTGGCTCACCGGCAGCACCGCCACCAGGAACCAGCCGACGCCGAGCGTGACGAGCGGCGCCCGCAGGCGTACCCGCCACGCCGTCCACAGGAGCGCGCCCAGCGTGGCCAGGCCGAGCGCGACCTGGGGGTCGAAGCTCCGCGCCGGAAAGCGCACGCCCGGGGCGTAGTCGGCGGCGAGGTGGCGGTCCCGGGCGGCGGGTCGCCCGCCGCGACATCGGCCGGCCCGGAAGGCACGGCGGCCGCCGCGTCCGCATCGAGCGAGGCCGTTCCCACGGGGGCCCGGGGAGCGCCGGGCTGGGTGCGCGGGTGCCTGGGCGCGGTGGGCCGGGACCTGCCCCTCTTCGCGCTGCTCACGGCCGTGCTGGGCGCCTACCTCGTGGCGCGCATGACCGTGCTCGGCTCGCTGACCGGCGAGATCCCGGCACCCGAGCTGCGGGGCCTGAGCACGGGCGAGCGGATCCTCACGGGCCTCTCGCTGTGGCCCGACTACGTACGGCTCATGCTGCTGCCGCTCGAC
>RFGQ01000812.1 GCA_003695865.1 Gemmatimonadota bacterium
CCCTGCTCCACGATGCGGCCGTCTTCGAGCACCACGATGCGGTCGGCCCGGCGCACGGTGCTCAGCCGGTGCGCGATCACGAACACGGTGCGCCCCTCGAGCAGGCGCTCGAGCGCGTCCTGCACGAGCCGCTCCGCCTCGGTGTCGAGCGCGCTCGTCGCCTCGTCCAGGATCAGGATGGGGGGATCGCGCAGCAGCGCCCGCGCGATCGCGAGGCGCTGGCGCTGCCCGCCCGACAGCTCGGCCCCGCGCTCGCCGACCACCGTGTCGTAGCCCTGCGGCAGCCGCCGGATGAAGCCGTCGGCGTTGGCGGCGCGGGCCGCCGCGACCAGGCGCTCCTCGTCCACGTCGTCCAGTCCGTAGGCGATGTTGGCGCGCACCGTGTCGTGGAACAGCACGGTCTCCTGCGCCACCACGCCGAGCGCGGCCCGCAGGGAGCGCACCTGGAAGTCGCGCAGGTCCACCCCGTCGACCGTGATGCGGCCGCTGGTGGGGTCGTAGAAGCGGCCCACCAGATCGACCAGGGTCGTCTTGCCCGCCCCGCTCGGCCCTACGATGGCCAGCACCGTGCCGCGCGGAACCTCAAGGTCGATGCCCGCGAGCACCGGTTCTCCCTCCCGGTACTCGAAGCGGACGTCCTCGAAGCGGATCGCCTCGCGCACGCCCGGGAAGGGCCGCGCACCCTCACGGTCGCGGATCTCGGGCGGGGCGTCGAGAAACTCGAACAGTCGCTCGGCGCCCACCATGCCCGGCTGCACGAGCGCCGGCAGCTTCGATATGAACTTCACCGGCGAATAGAGCTTGAGCGAGAGCCCCAGGAAGCTCACGAATTCCGCTCCCGTGAGCGCCTGGTGGACCAGCACCTCTCGGGCGCCGAGCCACAGGATGGCCACGGTGCCCACCGCCGCGAGCATCTCGGTGAGCGGCTGCGCGAGCGCCCGCAGGCGTTCGGTGCGCACCGAGGTGCGGAAGTAGTCGGAGGTCAGCCGGTGGAAGCGGCGCCGCTCGTGGTCCTCCGAGGCCGACGCCTTGACCAGGCGGATGCCCGACAGGGTCTCCTGGATGTGGCCGCTCACCTCGCCGGCCAGATCGAGGACGCGCCGGTCGCCCCGCCGCAGACGGCGCACCAGCGGCCCCCAGATGCCCATCGTGCCCGGCACGACCACGAACGCGGCGAGCGTGAGCTTCCACGAAATCGCCAGCATCAGCACCAGCGCCGCGACGAGCTCGAAGGCCGAACGTACCAGCCTGGCCCCTTCCTGCGTGAGCACGCGGCGGAGCTGCTCCACGTCGTGCGTCAGGCGCGAGACGATCTGGCCCATGCGGGTGCGCCCGAAGAAGGCCAGGTCGAGTTCGACCAGGTGGTCGTAGACGTCGTTGCGCAGGTCGCGCGCCACGCCCTGGTCCACGCGCGCCATGAGGTAGGCGCGCAGGAAGTCGAACACGTTCTTGAGCGCGAAGACGACCAGAATGAAGACGATCACCCCGCGCACCGCCGCGAGCGGATCGCCCTCCAGATCGACGACGCGGCCCACCGTGCCGTCGAGCAGGCGCGCCACCGACCCGCTGGCCGCCGGCTCGCCGGGCCGGAAGAGCGTGCCGACGAAGGGGATGAGCAGGACGAACGAGAAGGCGTCGAGCGCGGCGAAGGCGACCGTGGCCGCCAGGGCCCCGGCGAAGACGCTCAGATGGGGCCGCAGGTACCCGAGTACGCGCAGGTAGGGCGCCACGGCGTCAGCCGTCGAACGGCTCTCCGCCCCCCGTGGGACGCGGCGTCAGGGTCGCGACCGGCACGATCATCTCTTCGGGCGAGATGCCGCCGTGCAGGAACGAGTTCCGGTAGCGGTGCTGGTATTCGCGCAGCTTCGTCGGATAGACGAAGAAGTAGTCGTCGAGCGCGACCACGTACGACATGCCGAGCTTCCCCGGCGGAAAGCGCAGATCACGTTCGTCGGTGGTGGCGAAGACGTGCGCGGGGTTCTCGGCCTTCAGGTCGCCGCCGAACTTGTAGCGCAGGTTGCTCGTGGCGTCGCGCCGCGCGAAGACGGTGGTCGGCCGCTGGCAGAGGATCGAGCCGTGATCGGTGGTGAGCACCACCCGGTAGCCACCCCGCGCCGCCTCGCGGAGCACCGAAAAGGCCGTCGAGCGCTCGAACCAGCCGCGCGTGATGTCACGCAGGGCCGCCTCGTCCTTGGCCACCTCCATGAGGATGGGCGACTCACTGCGCCCGTGCGTCATGAGGTCCACGAAGTTGAAGACCAGCGCGACGACCGAGCGGGGCGTGCGCAGCGCCGACATGATGCGCGCCCGCACCTGATCCGCCTCGCGGTCCGTGAAGATCTTCTCGTAGTGCACCGGCACGTCGTGACCGGTCAGGCGCTTGAGCTGCTCGCGCAACAGCGCGTCCTCGAACGCGTTCAGGCTGCCCTCGTCGTCCGACGCGTCCCACCACTCCGGACGGTCGGCGGCGATCTGATCGGGGAACTGGCCGCTGAAGATGGCGTTGCGCGCGTAGGGCGTGGCCGTGGGCAGAATCGAGTAGTGCCACGACTCCTCGATCTCGAAGTAGGGCGCGAGCAGCGGCGCGATCACCCGCCACTGGTCGAGCCGCATGCAGTCGAGCACGACGAGCACCACCGGGGCCTCGCCGAGCAGCGGCACCAGGTGCTCGCGCACGACGTCGACCGAGAGGGGCGGGCGGTCTTCGGCGCCCCGCATCCAGCGCGGGTACTCGCGGATGATGAACTGCCCGAAGTCCTGTCGCACCTCGATCATGAGGGAGTGCACCGTGTCGAGCAGTCCCCGCTCCCCCACCTGCTCGAGCCGGATGTGCCAGTCGGTGAGCTCCACGTAGAGCTGCGCGAAGTCGGCCGGTGTGGACGCCTCGTGCCGCTTCATCGACAGGCGTCCGAACCGTGAGGCGAAGTCCTGCGCCACCTGTTGCTGCTGGATGTCGGAGCCCTGCAGGATGCGGGTCACCACCGAGAGCACCTGACGCGGGCTGGTGGGCTTGACCAGGTAGTCGTCCACCCGGCGTCCGATCGCCTCGGTCATGGTGCGGTCCTCTTCGGACTTGGTCACCATGACCACGCGCAGGTGCGGATCCTCGCGGCGCAGGATCTCGAGCACCTCGAGGCCGCGCCGTCCCGGCATCTGCTCGTCGAGCAGCACCAGGTCGTAGGTGTTCTCGCGCATCAGCGCGAGCGCGTCGTCGCCGTTCGTGATCGCGTCGACGTGATAGCCGCGGGCCTGCAGGAACAGCAGATGCGGCTTGAGCAGGTCGATCTCGTCGTCGACCCAGAGGATGCGTCGGCTGGTGGCTTCCATGCCCGCAAGCTAACGCGGCCCCAGCCGGCGATACAGGAGGGGCCGGGCGGGATCCACGCGCTCCCGGCGTGTGTAGACGGGAGCGCCCCGTTCGCCTCCGTCCACCCCGACCGGAAACGCGCTCCATGCTCTTCGCCACCGTCGTGCAGACGCTCGGCCTGCTCGCCCTCGTGGCCTTCGCCGCCGCCCTCGCCCTGTTCGTCGCCCTCGCGCTGCCCGCCGGGCGGGCTCGGCTCGGCGCGACGTTCGCCGGCCGCGAGCGGCATCCGCTCGCCTGGGCGTGGGGCGTGGCGCTCATCGCGACGCTCGGCAGCCTCTACCTTTCGGAGATCGCGCACCTGCAGCCCTGTACGCTCTGCTGGTACCAGCGCATCGCCATGTACCCGCTGGTCGTCGTGCTGGGCGTGGGCGCGCTGCGTGGCGACGCCGGCGCCTGGCGCTATGCGCTGCCGCTGCCGCTGGTGGGGGGACTCATCTCGGCGTACCACGTCGCCCTCCAGCTCAATCCCGGCCTCGAGATCGTACCCTGTACTTCGGGCACCCCCTGTTCGGCCCGCCTGGTCGCCGTCTTCGGCTTCGTGTCGATTCCGGTGATGGCCGGCGCCGCCTTCCTGCTCATCGCGGCGCTCCTGCTCGCGGTGCGGCAGGCCGAGGCGCGGGGCGGGGAGGACGCGTAGGGGGCACGACCCCACCCCCTACGCGCCCGCGCCCGAGAACTCAGTCGCGCCGGAGCTTCTCTTTGGCGCCCTGCCGGGAGCGCATCGACACGTAGATCCTGTGCTTCAGGTACTTCACGTCCTCGGCCATGAGCGGGCCCTGCTCGCACAGGACCGCCGACGACCTGAGGTCGCGCGCTTCTTCCTCGACCGCGGCGTCGCCGGGGCAGCTCATCCGCAGGTGGTCGGCGGCGGCGTGCATCGCCCGAGCCGCACCCTGCCAGTCCCCTGCCTCGCGCCGCTGCAACGCCTCTTCGCGCGCCCGCGCCGCCTCCACCAGCAGCACCTCCTTGCGGATCTCGGGGTGTACCGTGGCGCCCTCGGACGGCGAGAACGACAGGGGCAGGTCGATCGTCCGCTGCTCGACGCTCCCCGTGCCGGTGATCACCTGCGCGGTCACGCGGACGCGCGCAACGTCGAGTGCCTCGGGCTCTTCCCCCGGCGCACCCTGCCGAGCGGGCCGCACCAGGAACCGGAAGAGGATGCGCCGGGGCTCGCGCCCGTACAGGTCGCCCACCTCGAGCGTGGCGGTGTCTCCCTCCGCGCTCATCGGGTAGTCGTGAAGGACCGTCACGTCGTCGGTCGCCGGCCCCGGCGTCACCGAGACCCTCACGTTCTGGGCGGCCAGCGACATCAGCCCCTCGAGTTCCTCGGCGAAGATCCCCACCGTCTGATCGACCCGCTCCACGTAGTAGGCGCCTCCCGATCCGGCGTCGGCCATGGCTCGCAGCAGGTCCTCGTCGAAGTGGGGCCCGAAGCCGATGGTCGTCGTCGTGATGCCGCCGTCGGCCGCCTCACGGCAAAGCCCCGCAAGGGCGGCGGGGTCGGTGATGCCCCGGTTGGCGAGCCCGTCCGTGAGCAGGATGATGCGGCTCACGCGTCCCTCCTCGTGGCAGCCGGCGGCCAACTCACGCCCCAGCAGCCAGCCGCCGCTCAGGTTCGTGCAGCCGCCGGGCCCGATCCGCTCGATCGCCCGGACGGTCGCGTGGTGCTCGGGGCCCGAAGCCGGACCGGCAACGACCGACGCCGTGTCGTCGAAGGCGACCACGCACGCCGTGTCTTCGGGCCACAGGCGCCGCACCAACTCCGCGGCCGCGCGGCGAGCGGCCGCCAGGGGCTCGCCCGCCATCGACCCG
This sequence comes from Gemmatimonadota bacterium, assembly GCA_003695865.1. Lineage (GTDB taxonomy): Bacteria > Gemmatimonadota > Gemmatimonadetes > Longimicrobiales > Gaopeijiaceae > J028. The sequence goes on from RFGQ01000812.1 coordinate 5,180, forward strand.
GACCGGTCGAGCACCAGGGCGAGGTTCAGCGGTGTGCGCGTCGACTCGGAGGGCGGCTCGCCCTCGAGGATCATCAGGGCCCGCACCAGGTGGCCGCCGTCGGCGACCGGCTCGTGGTCCATCAGGATGTCGGTCTTCATGGGATTCCTCCGCGCTGAGATGGCGAAGGAACCTCGCGGAGGGGTGTGACAGTGGGCCGCGTCAGCCGGCGAGCCCCCGTACGGCCTCGCGCACCAGGCGCCGGTACGACGCGGGCGCGATCACTTCGGCCTCCGCCCCGTACGTGAGCGTGTGCGCCACGACCCAGCCGGGGTCGGCCACCGTGTGCTCGGCCACCACGTCGCCGTCCTCCAGCTCACAGATCTCCCACCCGCGATAGCGCGCGTGTTCGCGGATCCATCGGGCGATGCGCGCCGAGTAGCGCACCCGCACACGCTCCTCGTCGGGCGCGCGGTAGACCGCACCATCCGCCACGTAGTCCTCCACCCGGAAGTCGTCGGGCGTTTCGAAGGTCTCGTCGGTGCGGCACGCCTCGACGACGCGATCGTCGCGGAACACCCGCACGCCCTCCGAGACGCGGCACCAGCCCACGGCGTACCAGGCGCCCTGGGCGTACACGACGGTATAGGGGTGGATCACCCGCGCCTCGGCGTCGCGCGCGCCCGCCTTCACGTAGAGGATCGCGCACGCCCTGCGCTCGCGGGCGGCGGCGATGAGCTCGCCCCGCACCTGCCCGGGATCGTCGGCGACGTCGGGAGCCGCAAAGGCCTCGTGCAGACGCGACTCGGTGAACGCGGCCAGATGCTCCTCCGCACGTCGGAGCAGCTCGTTCCGCTCGTCGTGCGGCGGCAGGTGGGAGGCCGCCGCCGCCCCCCGCAGCGCCAGGGCGAGGCAGAGCGTTTCGCGCGGCGAGAGCTTGACCGGGCGATCGAGGCCGCCGGCATGCACCACCTGTACCCGGTCGGCCTCCACCAGGATCTGGATGTCGTCGGGCCACCCGCCCGGGTGGTAGTACACCCGCTCGCCCACCTCGGTGAGATCGTCGAGGATCCGGGCCGGCGTCGTCCCCAATTCGTCGGCCAGCACCGCGAGAGAAGCGCCTCCCTCGCGGCTCGCGGCCGGAAGCACGTGGAGCAGCCGTTCGAGGCGGGCCGACGCCGTGTCCGCGCCGCTCATCGGTCGACCTCGTCGTACCGGGCGGCCACCGCCGCGACGAGTGCGTCGAACGCCTGCCGCAGCTCCGCCGGAGCCTCGACGCGAGCGTCGGGCGCCAGGCTCAGGACCCAGCGCAGGAACGGGTCGGCGCGACGCACCCGAAAGAGTCTCAGCTGCGAGCCGTCGTCACCCTCCTCCACGAGCGAACCGTACGCGTTGCGCTCCGCCCACAGGGAGCGGGGAAAGCGGAAGAGCACCGTCGCCTCGACCGCTGCGGCCTGCTGCTCTCCCTCCATCTCCCAGGCCCGGCGCCCGCCGTAATCCTGCAGCGAGAAGTCGGGGGGCACCTCGAAGTCGGGCGTGCTCGGACGCGCGCGGTTCGGCTGCACGTCCGACATCCGCCCCACGCGAAACATGCGCACGTCCTGCCGTTCGCCGTCGTGCCCGACCAGGTACCAGCGCCCGTGCTGGAACACCAGGCCGTAGGGGTCGACCCGGCGGTGCGAGCGGGCGTCGCGCTGCATGCCGTGGTAGTCGAACGAGACCGCCTTGCGGGCAAGGACCGACTCCGCGAGCCGCTGCAGCGTCTCGTGCGTCGCGACGGCCTCGGGGTCGCGCGCGAAGACCACCGCGCCGTCGCCTGCGATGTCGAGGTCGAGGTCGAAGGAGAGCTTTCGGAAGGCCGAGCGGGCATGGGGCGCGAGGGGATGTGCGGGCACGTCGGCCACCTCGCGCAGCCCCGAGAGCGCAGCGCCCGCCTCGTGCCTCGTGAGCTCGAAGTCGCCTGAGGCGGCGCCCCGTCCGGCACCGCGCGCGCCGGGCGACCCTCCACCCGCGGCCGCGGCCCTCTCCTCGCCGAGCAGTCGCAGGTAGGGCAGGTGGAAGTTGCGTTTCTGTAGCCGGTAGCCCCGCTGCTTCTCGACGTCGACGCTGTAGTCGACCGTCTCGATCGGAATGCCCAGCGCGCGCAGCTCGTCCTTGTCGCGCTCGAACATGCGGCGCACGGACTCGCGCTCGGTCTCGGACGCGTCGGGACCCAGCGTGTACGCCGGCACGTGCTCGCGGATCTCGTCGAAGGTCATCGGGAAGCGGCGCGACGCCAGACACGCCACCAGGTCGAGCCAGCGCTGCAGCTTGGTGATGCGATCGGACATCGTCTCTCCCGCTGGGGCGGCCCCGCGCGCGCATGCACCCAAGGTGGGCCCCGGGTGTGACGGCCGCCGGGCACGGCCGCGCTCTCCCGGGGGTGCTCCGCACCCTCCCGCAGCCCATCCGCAC
>RFGQ01000813.1 GCA_003695865.1 Gemmatimonadota bacterium
CACGGCATCATGGCGACGTCCCTGCGCGAGATCCGGCTCGTCGACGGCACCGGGACCCCTCGCACCCTCACCCCGGCCGACGACGACTTCCGCCATGCGGGCGTCGCGCTCGGGCTGCTTGGAGTCATCACGCACGTGACGTTCGCCTGCGAGCCGCGGTTCGGCGTCGAACTGCGCACGGACGTGGTCTCGTTCGACGACTACGTGCGTGATCCGGTCATGCAGGAGTCGCGGACCGAGTTCCACGCCTCGGTGTGGGATCCCAACGCCCGCCGGGTCGTCCGCTTCGCGGGCGAGCGCACGGCGCTGCCGCGTCGCCCCCGCCGGCGAGAGCTTCGTTTCGGGTACCGCACGGCGATTTCGACGTTTCTCTCGCGCCGGCTGCGACTCGACTGGGCGGTCGCGAACTGGAACTTCCGCCGCACGGTGAGCGGAGACGCCGCCGACATCCTTTCGCCGGTGCGCGTACGGCCGCAGACGGTCCAGTTCCGCATCGTGGCCAACGGGCTGTTCCAACTCGCGGCCGAGCTGGCGGTCGATGCGGCGCGGGCACCCGAGGTGCTCGAGCGCCTCGACGGGTTCTTCCGGCGCCGCAGGCGTTACCTCAGGAACCCGATCGGTCTGCGCATGACGAGGGGAGACGGCTTCAGCCTCAGCCCGGCGCACGAGCGCGACACGCTCTGGCTCGATGTCTTCTTCTACAATCGTGAGCCGTTCATGAGCGAATTCAGGGAGCTCATCGACGAGCTGGACGCACGCGAGCACTGGGGCAAGACGCTGGTGTCTGCGCCCCATGCCTTGCGGGCGCGCTACCCCGCCTGGGACGCCTTCCGGGAGGCGCGCGCCCGGTTCGACCCCGAGGGGGTGTTCGGCAACGCCCTGTCCGACCGCTACGGCCTGACGCGGCCGAGGGTGGCGACGGGATGAACGGCGCGTCCGCGCCCCGGAATCCGGGCCCGGCTGTGAGCCCGCGAGGCGCGCCCGGGCGTACCCTGGCGGTCACGGGCGCGGGCGGCTTCATCGCGGCCGCGGTTCAGCGCCTCGTGGGCCCGGGAATGCGCTTGCGCGGGCTCTTCCGCAGGGA
>RFGQ01000814.1 GCA_003695865.1 Gemmatimonadota bacterium
ACCTCACCGCGTTCCACCTGGCCCGCCAGGGCGCCGACGTGGTGCTGCTGGAACGCGGTGAGGTGGCCGGCGGCGCCACGGGAGCCGCGGTCGGAGTGCTTTCGCCCCCGCTGCGGCAACCGTATCACCAGACCGTGCACGAGAAGGGCCGCGACACCGCGCGCACACTGTGGGACTTCGCGCTGCGTTCGATCGCGTCGCTGGCCGACCTGATCGAGACGGAAGGCGCGACCGCCGAAACCGATCTCGACCTTTCGGGGGGGCTCGTGCTCGCCGAGCCGCACACGCTTCACCAGGTCGAGAACAGCTACCGCGCGCTGGAGGCCGACGGCTTTCCCGTGCGCTGGCTCGACCGCGATCAGGTCCGCGAGCGCTGCCGGGGCCAGGGCTTCAGCGGCGGGTATCTGATCGAGCGGGGCGGCGGCCTCGATCCCGCCGCCACGGCCCGCTTCCTGGCCCGCCTGGCCACGCGCCTGGGCGCGCGCGTCTTCGAGAACGTCGACGTGACGGGTGTGGAGCAGACCGCCGGCGGCCTCGTGTGTCACGTGGGTGAGCGGCGGCTGCGCTGCGGCGCCGTGGTCTACGCGACTCACATCGACGTGCGGCGCTTCTCGAGCTTCCTGGGCCGCGAGGTCGTCCCCATCCGCGGCCAGGGCTTCGCCACCGAGCCCGTCGGCGATCGACGCTTCACCGGCAGTCTGACCACGCACTGGAAGCTCAACGTCTGGCTGCAGCGCGGGGACGGGCGCGTGGTGGTTTCGGGATGGCGGCACGACGCCTGGGACCGGGCGTATGGGCAGGCCGATCCCGCGCTCGATCCGGGCCTTCAGGCCGACCTCGCCGACTGGTTCCACATAGCGTTCCCCGATGTTCCGCTTCGCATCCGCAGCCGCTGGAGCGGCGTCTTCGGCTGGACCGGCGACTTCCTGCCCCTGGTCGGCGAGGTCCCCACCGGTGTGCGTGAGTTCGTGGTGTCGGGCTTCTCGGGCGGCGGCCTTCCCTTCGCCTTCGAGTGCGGCCGCGCGGTGGCGCACATGATCGGTCACCGGGCGCCCGTGCCCGGGGCGGTGCTGTTCTCGCCGCAGCGCTTCTCGCGCCGTTCGGTCGGGTAGAACCCCACGGCCCGGGGGGATCCTTCCCCACGTCGGGTTCGGGCTTTTCCTCACGGCACGGCGCCGTCCATGCCGCGAGGTTACGACTACGGGCACCCGTTCCCCGCCCGGGCGCCCACTCACGGGCGACGAAGGCAGGAGGTGGACGATGCTGACACGCTGCATCCTGGTTCCGCTGGACGGTTCGGCGTTCTCCGAAACCGCCCTTCCCTGGGCATTCCACATCGCGAAGGCGTGGGACGCGGGCGTCGAGGTCGCGACCGTGCACGAGCCGGTCCCCACGCTCGACTACGACCTGTGGGAGAAGGCCTCCCGCGAGTGGACCGATCACTACGTAAAGCGCGTTCGCGAACGCATCGCCGAGACGGTCGGCCTGCAGGTGGACGGCTCGGTCCTGGCCGGCTCGGTGCCCGAGGCACTCGAGCGACTCGTCGAGGAGCACGATGTCGACCTTGTGGTCATGGCCACCCACGGACGCGGGCCCTTGAGCCGGGCCTGGCTGGGCAGCACCGCCGACGCCTTCGTGCGCCATACCAAAGCCCCCGTGCTGCTGGTGCGGCCGGAGAGCGAAGATGTCGAGGTCGACCTGGCGGCACGGCCGACGATCCGCCACATCCTGGTGCCCTTGGACGGATCTCGCGAGGCCGAGGCGGTTCTCGAGTGGGCCCGGGCGTTGGCCGCCGTCGACGGCGGCAGGATCACGCTGCTCCGCGTCTTCCCCTATCCCGAGGAGTTCGCGTCGGCCTACCTGCCGCACACGGTGCAGATCAACACCGAGCTGCTGGACGAGGGCCGCCAGCGCGCGCGCGAGTACATCGAGGCCGAAGTCGCCAAGCTGCGCGATCAGGGCTACGAGGTGGACGGCGACGTGGTGGTCGACTCCAGCCCGGCGCAGGGGATCGTGCACTGGGCCGGTGAGCACCCGGTGGACGTCATCGCCATGGCGACCCACGGGCGCGGAGGCGTCTCGCGGCTGCTGCTGGGCAGCGTGACCGACAAGGTGCTGCGCAGCGCGCACATCCCGGTGCTCGCCTTCCGCCCGCCCGCAGCCGCGAAGGAGGACGAGGCATGATCCGCGTCGGTGACATCATGCGCACCGAGGTCGCGAAGGGCGCGCCCGCCTAGGACCGCCGCCCCGAACGGCGCGTCACGGCCGCGAAGGCGACGACGGCCGCGAGCGCCCCCGCGAGGATCGCGCCGGCCGTCACGGTGAGCACCGCGCGCGGCCGCTGGTCCGCCACGAGCGCGGCGGCGGCGGTCGAGAGGAACGCACCGATGCCGGCCACCATGCCGCCGTGCCAGGCCGCATCGCCCGGGCTGCGCCGGACGTGCACGGCGTAGCCCACCGCGGCCACGCTCACGGCGGGCGAGAGCGCGAGGAGCCACGCGGCCCGCAGGCCCGGCCGGTCGTGCGCGGCCGCCGCGAGCGCCAGACCCACCACCACGGCGAGCGTCGCCCACGCGAGCACCGCGGGCGTGACCGAACGGGCGTTGTGGTCCACCGGCGGCCCGGGCCGGCCGGAGGCGGGGCCCTCGGGCCTCACGGCTCGCTCCCCACGAAGCGCGTAACGGTAAGGGCCAGGGCCCGGGCCGCGTCGACGAGCTCGTCCACCTTCACCCCCTCGTCGGGCGCGTGGGCGCGCCGGATGTCGCCCGGGCCGAACAGGGCTGCGGGCATGCCCCCGCGCGTCGCGAGCAGTCCCAGGTCGGAACCGAAGGGTGCTCCCACCAGGCGCGGCGCCCGGCCGCGTACCCTCTCCACCGCGTCGGCGAGCACGCGCACGACGGGGGTCTCGGGGTCCGTGGCAGCCGGCCGATAACGGCCGCCCCACCACGCGACGTGGGGCGCGGGATCGAGCCCGTCCAGCGCCCGCTCGAACGCGGCGCGCGCCTCTGCGAACGTTTCCCCCACGAGCACCCCGTAGCGTCCTTCGAGCACCAGGCTTTCGGGCACGGCCGACGGCCACGAACCACCCCGGATCACGCCGACCGAGATCGGTACCGGAGGCGTACCTGCGAAGAACCCGCCGGGATCTCCGGCCGCGTTGCGCGCCTCTTCGAGCGCGCCGAGCCTGGCGAGCACCGCGGAGAGGTCTTCGAGGGGCGAGTGCCCCTCGTGGCGGAGGGCGCCGTGCGCCGCCCGACCCGGCAGGGTCAGGCGGAAGTTCAGACACCCGCTCTGCACCACCCCGATGTCGAGTCCGGTGGGCTCGAGCACGAGCGCCGCGTCGCCCGTGTGCCCGCGTTCAAGGGCCGCAAGCGTGCCGAGTCCGCCGTCCTCTTCGCCGACCACACTGTGAAAGACCACGCGTCCGCGGAGGGGTACGCCCGCACGGTGTACGGCGCGCAGTGCGGCGAGGCCGGCCGCGAGCCCGCCCTTCATGTCGGCCGCTCCGCGGCCCAGCAGCTCGCCGTCGCGAAGCGTGGGACGGAAGGGGTGCACGCTCCAACGCTCGGGGTCGCCCGGCGGAACCACGTCGACGTGGCCGTTCAGCACCAGCGTAGGGCCCGCTCCGTCCCCCAGGATGCCCACCACACCGAGCGCTCGGGGCCGGTCGATCTCTGCGCTGTAGTCGGCATCGCGCCGCAGGCGCTCCAGATCGATGCTCCACACGTCGACCCGCAGGCCGGCCTCCTCGAGAAAGGCGGCCATGAGCTCCTGAGCGGGCGTCTCCTCGCCGCCGTCGGTGCGCACCGCAATGAGCGCCTGCGCCTGCTCGACGAGGCGGTGGGGGTCGAGGGCGGCGAGGACCTCGCGCTCGAGTGACGCCGCGGGCACGCGCGAACGGTCAGCCGGCGCGGGCCGCCGGGGCCTGTTCGCCCGCGACTCGCCCGAAACGCCGCTCACGCCGGTGGTACTCACGCAGCGCGTCTTCGAACGCCTCGCCCGTGAAGTCGGGCCAGGCCAGCGGGCTGAACACGAGCTCGGCGTAGGCCGCCTCCCAGAGCAGAAAATCGCTCAGGCGGCGCTCGCCTCCGGTGCGCACGATGAGGTCGGCGTCGCGCACCGGGTCGGGGTCGTGCAGCACGTCGGCCAGCGCCCGGCGGAAGCGCGCCTGCACGGCGGAAGACGACGGCAGCGCCTCGGGCAAGCCCTCTTGGGCGGCGGCCACCGCCACCTTCGCGGCGGCGCGGGCGATCGCCCAGCGGGCCGAATAGTCCACGGCGACGCGAAGCGTCATCGCGCGCCCCTCTGCGGTGAGCCCTTCTGCGTGGCGGACGGCCGCGAGC
>RFGQ01000815.1 GCA_003695865.1 Gemmatimonadota bacterium
ACGCTCGTCGCGCGCTGGCTCGGGCTGCCGAGGTCGACGGGGCGCTGCGAGGCGCCCAGGCGGTCGTGTCACCGGTACAGGTGGGAGGCACGGTATACTACAGGGTCCTGGTCGACCCCGCGGCTTCGCAGAGCGAGGTCGAGGCGCTGCGCGGCTCGGCCGCCGCCGTGCTCGGCGTGCGTGATCCGAGTGGGTGGATCCCACGCCGTACTCCCATGGGGTTCCTCGTCGACCGCTTCGAGTCCCTCGCCGACGCGCAGGCCCGGGCCGCGACGCTACGGGAGCGCGGGATCTGGGCGTACGTGCGCGAGGTCGAGGGCGGTGGTCCCGCCTTCGCAGTCTACGTGGGGGCATACGAGGGCACGTCCGACGCCGCCACGTTGGCGCGCCAGCTCCGCTCGGCGGGGTTGGGAGACGCCCGCTTCGTGCGGCGCGTCGGCCGGGTGCCCGCCGAGCCGCCCCGAAACCGATGAAGGATTTCGCAGCCCAGCACACCGTAGGGAGCGGGTCGTATGGATGAGCTCAGGGGTTCGGTGACCGCGTTCGATCCAGGGGAGGGCACTGCGCCAGCCGGATTGGAGGCGGGCTCGGGCGGCGAGGTGGCCGTGCTCAGACTGTCGGCCGGCGCCGATCGCACGTGGGCGGCGAGCACGGCCATGGCCGTCGCGCGCGACTGGGCCTCGGCGGGGCGGCCCGTCTTTCTGGCCGACCTGTGCCTCCGGGAGCCGCTGCTCCCGGCCCACGCCGGTGTGGGCGCGGGAGAGGGGCTCTCCGACGTGTTCCTGTACGGGGCCTCCCTCCGGCGCGTGTCCACGGCGCCGGAAGGGGAACGGTTCCTGGTGGCGGGTCCGGGCACCCCCGTGGCGGACCCGTCCGCCGTCCTGGCGCACGAACGCTGGGGCGAGGTGCTCGAGGGATTCCGTCAGGCCGGGGCGTCGCTCGTGGTGGTGCTGCCCGCCGCCGACGCGGCCGTTGCCGCCTGGACGGTCGGGGCCGACCGGGTGGTGGATCTTCTCGGGCCGGGCGAGGCCGCGAGGGAAGGCGCCCTCGGGCTGGCACCGTTGTCGCTGAGCGGCGCGGCGGCGGCTTCCGCCGCGGAGGCCGAGGCTCCGGTCGAGACCGAGACCCTCGGGGAGTCTCCGGCGGACCCCGAACCCGTACCGGCCCCCGCCGACGCGGAGCCTTCACCCATCGATGCCCCGACCGCTTTCGAGGAGTCCGCCGTGACCGA
>RFGQ01000816.1 GCA_003695865.1 Gemmatimonadota bacterium
CTCCTCCAGGCCCAGGCGCTCGGCCGTACGCGGGTGCACCTCGACCCACGAGTGCCAGGTGATCTTCGACAGCGGATCGGGCAGTTCGTGGAGCCAGGGGCGGTTGCCGTTGAGCGCCCCGTCGCCGAAGCGCGACGACGGGTAGACCATCAACACGAGACCGTCCGCGTCGCCGTCGAACGTGGGTGCGTCGAACACGAGCGCGCTGTCGGGCGTGCGCAGCGGGCCGGCCTCGGGGACCCCGGCCCCCACCTCGACGACGCCCGTCTTGAGCGCGTCGCGCCAGAAGGTCTCGAAGTCGCGCCCCGAGTCGTCCATCGCGTGCACGCTTTGCCAGCGCGTCCGCAGGAACTCGTAGAAGGACGGGGCCCCCAGGGAACGTCCGGCCTTCTCGGCGACCGAAAGAAGCACGTCTCCGGCCTGCTTCGAATCGAACAGCGGCACCGCTCGCATCGCCGGCTGCTGCAGCGCGTAGACCCCCGGGCGCGGGTTCGAGTCGCCCCACGCCTCGAGGAAGTGCCGGTCGGGAAGGATGAGGTCGGCCATGGCCGTGGTCTCGTCGGGCGCCGACGCGAACGACACCCGGAAGCCGGCCGACTGGAACGCCTCGGCAAAGCCCGCCGCGGGCGGCAAGGTGAAGGCCGGGTTGCACCCGTGCACGAGCACCGTGGCCCCGGCCATGCGCGGGAGCGCCGCCTGCAGGTCGGCGAAGCGGGTGGTCGGCGCCGCCAGGTCGGTGCGCTGGAAGTGCACCGTGCGGCCCACGTTGCCGGCCACCGCGTTCAGAATCATCACCGCCACGTTGGCGGCTGTGGCGTTGCGATGCTGACCGCCCAGGCCCGGCCCGAGCGCCAGCGAGGGCCCCTCTTCGACGAACCGCGCCGCCAGGGTCTCGATCGCCTCGGCGTCGAGGCCGGTGGCCTGCGCGACGCTCTGCGGCGAGTAGGCGCTCACCACGTTCGCGTACGGACCGGCGTCGCGACCACCGCCCGAAATGACGTTGGCGATGGCCAGTGCGACCATGGCCTCCGTGCCGGGGGCCGCCGGGAACCACTCATCGGCGTTCTGGCCCGTGAGCGACAGCCGCGGGCCGACGTAGACGAAACGCCCCTTGTGTCCCTCATCGTCCACACCGTGCATGCGGGCGAAGCCGCGCGCGTGCTCGACGGGCGAGAGCCAGCTCTCGAGGAAGTCGGCGCCGAACGAGACCACCAGGTGGGCGTGCTCGAAGTCGAAGAAGGGCACCTCGTTACGGCCGAAGACGATCCGAGCCGCCTCACGCAGGGGCGCCTCCGACAGGCCCTCGTAGTCGATCCGCATCC
>RFGQ01000817.1 GCA_003695865.1 Gemmatimonadota bacterium
CATCGAGTAGTGGTCGGCCAGGCCCTCGCTGACCATCGCCTCGAGCAGCGTGGCGCCATAACCCGGGCCGCGGCGCCGGCGCGTGTGGTGCAGTTCGTGGGCGAGCAGCGGGATCAGTTCTTCCTCCAGAGACCCCGGGATGCGCGGCGAGTCGGGGTCCACGAACAGATGCACTTCGTCGCCCGAGGGCGAGAAGCCCCCGATGCCGATCTCGGGGATGACGCCTCGGGTCTGCGCGAAGACGCGCACCCGCACCCCGGCCATGGGCAGGAGGCGCTGCGACGCTTCGAAGCCCTGCTCGATCAGCCCGGTGAGCTGAGCGCGGTGGGCGTCCAGGCGGCCCCCGTCCTCGTAGACGATGCAGCCCGAGGCGGCGAGCGGGACCGCGCCGCTGCTCGAGCAGTCGGCCGGGCCGCTCGAGCTGGCGCACGCGCCGGCGACCAGCGCTGCGCCGAGGACACCGGCGCTCAGGCTCGCCCGCCGGAGGGCGTGCGTCCGCACCCTGCGCCGCCCCGGGCTCACCCCTTCCGCACCGGCCCTCTCCGTCCCCATCCACCCCGTCCCCGCCATTCGTCCCTCCCGATCCCAAGCGCAAAAACATGTTCCCGAATGATAGTACCGGGACCACGCCGACGAAGTTTCAGCCGTTCCGGCGAGTGGGATCGGTGCCGTTGAGAAACTCCTCGACGTTGGTGTAGCCGTCGCGGTCCGGGTCGTCGACGGCGTCCGCGGCAGCCGCGGGGTCGAGCCCGTGCTGCGCCTCCCAGGCGTCGGGCATCCCGTCGCCATCGGCGTCGGCGGGCGGCGGCCCCGCTGCGGGGTCGGGCCATCCGCCCACCTGCGAGGGGTCGTCCACGAAGCGCCCGGCTCCGCTCAGCACCTCGCCCGCGATGCGCGCGTCCACCGCATCGCGCACTGGAAGCGTCTGGCCGGCGCCCTGCAGCACGGCGTCGCGCGCGGCGACCGGCATGGACTCGGTGATCGGCGGCGCGGCATGCCGCTCGCCGGCCAGGTAGCCGCGCGTGGCGAAGAAGTCGGGCACGGCCTCGATGGGGCCCTCGATCTGATTGCCCTCGAGCCACACCTGCAGGGCGCCCTCGGCCGTGTTCTGCGGCGCCGAAACCATATGCACGCCGGTCACCGTGCCCGGACCCGCCGCCACCCAGTTGCGCACATAGTTGAGACGCACGGGACCCGGGTTTCCGGGCTTGAGGCCCAGGTTCGCGCCCAGGTCGCCCAGGTCGTAGACGACGTTGTTCACGAAGTCGACCAGCGTCTGGCTGACCACGTTCGGGTGACGCTTGTTGTTGTGGGCGAACAGGTTGTGGTGCATGGAGATGCGGTCCGGCGGCGTGCCGCCGTTGGGCGTCGTGCTGATCGTGACGGCGCGGCTGTGCGGCGCCCCGCCCGTCGGGCAGGGGCCGAACGTGTCGAAACGGGCCGGATCGACCGTCTTGGTGTGGTTCGCGCAGTAGAGCGTCTCGGCCAGGATCGACCACTGCACGGTCACGTCCGTCGCTCCGCCGAAGATCACGAGCGCCTTGTCTTCGGCCCACTCGAGCGAGAGGTGGTCGAGCACCACGTGATGCGCCGACGGGCCGTTCACCAGCACGGCGTCGCGACCCAACGCGCCGCCGGGAACGTCGCTGGGACCGGGG
>RFGQ01000818.1 GCA_003695865.1 Gemmatimonadota bacterium
CCCCGAAACCCTTCGCCCCCCCGACCGATGCGGATCCTGATCGTTGGCAACGGCGGCCGCGAGCACGCCCTGCTCTGGCGGCTCCGCCGCGACGCTCCCGAGGCCGAGTTCTACGTCACGCGACCCAACGGCGGTATGGCGGGCCTTGCCCAGCCCGTCGAGATCGCCCCGACCGACGTGGAAGCCCTGTCGGGTTGGGCGGCCGCCCGACGCATCGACCTGGCGGTGGTGGGCCCCGAGGCACCGCTGGCCGCGGGGCTGGTCGACCGGCTGCGCGTGCACGGCGTTCCCGCCTTCGGGCCCACACGCGACGCCGCGCGCATCGAGGCGAGCAAGGCGTTCGCCAAGGAACTCATGCGGCGCGCGGGCGTGCCGACCGCCCCCTTCCGCGTGTTCCGCGACGCCGACGGCGCCCGAGCCTTCGCCCGCGAGTTGGGCGCCCCCGTCGTGGTGAAGGCTTCGGGGCTCGCCGCGGGCAAGGGCGCCGTCGTGTGCCCCACGCTGGACGAGGCCGACCGCGCCATCGCCGAGATCCTCGAGGAGCACCGCTTCGGCGAGGCGGGGCGCGAGGTGGTCGTCGAGGACTTCATGGAGGGCGAGGAGCTCTCGGTGTTCGCGCTCACCGACGGCGAACACGCGCTCCTCATGGTGCCGTCCCAGGACCACAAGCGGGTGGGCGAGGGCGACACGGGCCCCAACACGGGCGGCATGGGCGCCTACGCGCCGGTCTCGCTCGCCGACGGGGCGCTTCTCGAGCGTGTTCGCGACCAGATCCTCACGCCCACGCTCGCCGCCCTCCGCGACGAGGGCAGTCCCTTCCGGGGGCTGCTCTACGCCGGGCTCATGCTCACCGCCGACGGCCCCAGGGTGGTGGAGTTCAACTGCCGGTTCGGAGATCCCGAAACCCAGGCGGTGCTGCCGCTCACCGAGGGCCCGCTGCTGCCCCTGTTGCGCGTGGTCGCCGAGGGCGGCAGCCTGGCCGGTGCCCGCCTCGAGACCAGGCAGGGTGCGGCGCTCACGACCGTGCTGGCCTCGGAGGGCTATCCCGGGCCCTACGCGAAGGGACGCGAGATCCACATGCCTGATGGGCTCCTCGCCGCCGACGACGTGGTGGTGTTCCACGCGGGGACCACGCTCGACGACGGGCGCCTCGTGACCTCGGGCGGCCGCGTTCTGGCCGTGACGGGGCTCGGCGCCACCCTTGCCGAGGCGCACAGGGCCTCGCTGCGCGCCGCAGAGGCGATCGAGTTCGAGGGCCGGCAGTTCCGCCGTGACATCGGCTGGCGGGAGATGGCGCGCGGAGCGGGCGCACCGTAGATCGAGCGCGGCAGCAGCGAGGCGGCGGCCCCGTCGCGGCCGTCCGCTCGCCGGCGGGGCCGCTGTGAACACGGGCCCGGCGCGTGCCGTAGGCCGGGAGCCGCCGGCAGGGCACGATCCCTCGCCCCAACCCATCCCGATTCAGGAGGCTGTGCATGATCATCACCACCACCAACACCGTCGAGGGCCGCCCGGCACGCGAATACCTGGGGGTCGTCACCGGCGAAGCCATCATCGGCGCCAACGTCTTCAAGGACCTGTTCGCCGCCGTGCGCGACATCGTGGGTGGCCGCTCCGGGGCGTACGAGAAGGCGCTGCGCGGCGCGCGCGAGGATGCGCTGCGCGAGATGGCGGCCGAGGCTCGGGGGCGCGGCGCCGACGCGGTGCTGGGCGTCGACATCGACTACGAGGTGATCGGCCGGAACGGCAGCATGATGATGGTCACCGCCGCGGGGACGGCCGTGAAGCTGAGCTGACGCCGTGCCCGAGCTGCCCGAGGCCGAAACGATCGTGCGCGGGCTGCGGCGCCCGCTCACCGGCCGGCGCATCACGGGCCTGAGCGTGCGCCACGCCGACGTCCTGCGCGAGTCCGCCGCGTCGCTGCGGCGCCGCGTGCGGGGCGCCGTGGTCGAGGGCGTCGGACGGCGCGGCAAGAACGTCGTGATCGCGCTCGACGGCGGCCGCGTGCTGCTCGTCAACCTGGGCATGACGGGACGCCTGCTGCCTCAGCCGGGCCGGCGCCCCGCACCCCCCGCC
>RFGQ01000819.1 GCA_003695865.1 Gemmatimonadota bacterium
GGGCCGTCGCTTCACGAGGTCGCCCGATGGATCCCCGTTCGCTCCTCGCCACGCGCCCGGCGCGTGCGCTCGCCGCGCTGCTCACGCTGGCCGCCCTCGCGTCGCCGATCCCGGCGAGCGCCCAGGCCAAGCGCGCCCTCACCCACGAAGACTACGACGGTTGGAACCGCATCGAGGGCCCGGTCCTCACGCGTGCGGGAGACGCCCTCGCCTACGAGCTGCGGCCCGGCGACGGGGACGCCACGCTGGTGCTGCGCGCCCTGGAAGGCGGCGATGTCGAGCACCGCTTCGCGCGCGGCACGGGGCAGCGCTTCAGCTCCGACGGCCGGTGGCTGGTGTTCCGTGTGCGACCGCACGAGGCCGCGGTCGACTCGGCCAAGCGCGCCAAGAAGCGGGGCGACGACCTGCCCCAGGACTCGCTGATCGCGGTGCGCGCCGACGACGGCTCGACGGCGCTTGCGGTGGCCGACGTTCGTTCCTTCGCGTTGCCCGAGGAGGGCGCGCCCGGCCGGCTGGCCTACCTGCTCGTTCGGGCGCCCGAACCCGATTCGGCCGCCGAGGCCGAAGGGGCCGGAGCCGGAGCGGCGAAGGAAAAGGAGAAGGAGAAGGAGAAGGAGGAGCCCGCGAAGTCCGAAGAGGGCGGAGGCGACGAGGCGAAGAAGCGCAAGAAGGACCGAGGCAAGCCGGGCACGCCGCTCGTGCTTCACGATCTGACCACGGGCAGCGAACACCGCTACGAGCACGTGACCTGGTACCGCTTCTCCAAGGACGGCGAGCGGCTCTTCTACGTGGCCGTCACGCCCGACGGGGCGGGAGACGGCGTCTACCGCGTGGAGACCGCCACCGGCGCGGTGACGCCGCTCGCCACCGGCGAGGGGCGCTACCGGGCCGCGGCGCTCGACGAAGAGGGCCGCCGGGTAGCGTTCCTGACCGACCGCGACGACCGCGAAGCCGACGAGCCGGCCTTCAGCCTCTACGTGGACGGCCGGGCGGTCGTCGCCCCGGGCGCCGCGGGCATGCCCGACGGCTGGTGGATCGGCCCCGACGGGTCGCTGCGCTTCTCGAGGAGCGGCGAGCGGGTGCTCTTCGGCACGCAGCCCCGTCCCGAACCAGAGCCCGAAGACGACACGCTCGACGAAGACAAGGTGCGCGTCGACGTGTGGAGCTGGACGGACGACTACATGATGCCGATGCAGCTCCTGCGCGCCGACCAGGAGCGCAAGCGCACCTACCTCGCGTGGGTGCCGGCCGACGGGGGGACGGTGACACAGCTCGGCTCGCCCGAAGTGCCCGACGTGACGGTGGGTGCCGAGGGGGACGGCGCGTACGCGGTGGGTACGACCGACCTTCCCTACCGGCAGGAGCTGTCCTGGGACGGCCGCTACGCCGACGTCTACCTGATCGATGTCGCCACCGGCGAGCGGCAGCGCGTGCTCGAGCACCTGCGCGGCGGCCTGGCCCGGCTCTCGCCCGAAGGCCGCTACCTGTGGTGGTGGGACCAGATCGAGCGGGCCTGGTACGCCTTGGACGCGCGCCCCGGCGCACGCACACCGGTCAACCTCACCGCGGCGCTCCCCTACCCCGTGCACGATCTGCTCAACGACCGGCCACAGCCGCCGGGTCCGGCCGCATTCCCGCAGTGGAGCGAAGACGACCGCTGGATGATCGTCTACGACGAGTTCGACGCCTGGCGGGTGGATCCGAACGGGCGGACGCGCCCCGAGCCGATCACGGACGGCGTGGGCCGGGAGCGGGGCATCCGTTTCCGCTACGCGAGCGTCGACCGTGACGAGGACGCGGTGCCGCTCGGCCGAGACGTCCTGTTTTCGGCCTTCGACACGCGCACCAAGGCGTCGGGGTTCTATCGCGACCGCGTCGACGGACGGCGTCCGCCCGAGCGACTGGTCTGGGGCGACGTGCGCTATTCGACCCCCACCCGTGCGGCCGATGCGGACCGCCTGCTCTTCACGCGCGAGTCGTTTACCGAGTTCCCCGACCTGTGGGTCGCCGGGGCCGACCTCGACGGCGCGCGGCGGGTGAGCGACGCGAACCCGCAGCAGGCCGAGGTGCGCTGGGGCACCGCCGAACTGGTGGAGTGGACGTCGAACGACGGCATTCCCCTGCAGGGCATCCTCTACAAGCCGGAGGATTTCGACCCGGAGGCCCGCTACCCGATGATGGTCTACTTCTACGAACGCATGTCCGACGGGCTGCACCGCCACCAGGTGCCGGCCGCGGGCGGCTCGTCGATCAACTTCAGCTTCTACGTGAGCCGGGGTTACGTGGTCTTCGTGCCCGACATTCCCTACGAGGTCGGCCACCCGGGCGAGAGCGCGCTCGACGCGGTGGTCCCGGGAGTGCTGAGCGTGGTCGAGCGGGGCTTCGTGGACCCGGCCCGCATCGGCGTGCAGGGCCACTCGTGGGGCGGGTATCAGATCGCCTACATGATCACGCGCACGAACCTGTTCGCCGCCGCCGAGGCCGGCGCGCCGGTGGTGAACATGACGAGCGCCTACGGGGGCATCCGCTGGGGCAGCGGCATGGTCCGCCAGTTCCAGTACGAGCGCACGCAGTCGCGTATCGGCGGCTCGCTATGGGAGCGCCCCCTGCTCTACCTCGAGAACTCGCCACTGTTCGCCGCCGACAAGATCCGCACGCCGTTGCTGATGATGCACAACGACGAGGACACGGCCGTTCCCTGGTATCAGGGCATCGAGATGTTCGCGGCGATGCGCAGGCTGCAGAAGCCGGTGTGGCTGATCAATTACAACGGCGAGCCGCACGGCCTGCGCCGGGAGCCCAACCGTAAGGACTGGGCGGTGCGCATGCAGCAGTTCTTCGACCACTACCTGATGGACGCGCCGCCGCCCGAGTGGATGGTGCACGGCGTGCCGGCCGTGCAGAAGGGGCGCACGCTGGGCCTCGAGCTGGTGACCGAGGCCGCGACTCAGGGAGGCGACGGGCCGGGAGGACGTTGAAGCCGCGGGGAGCCCCGGCCCGGGATCATCGGGCTCAGCCCGTGGCCGGCTGCTCCCGGAAGAACGCGCGCCCGTGCCACGCCTCGCGGGCCGGCACCGCCCAGCGGCCCGCGCGGGCGTCGCCCACCCGCGTGAGCGTGAGGTCGTAGACCAGGGTGTCGGGCGAGACGGCGCCGTCGGCGGCCGCCCGACCGAACTCCGCGCGGCTCACGCAGCGCACCGCGCCCTCGTCGTCCCGGTACCACACCGGCGCATGGTCCACGATGCCCACGCCCAGCGCGCGCTCGACGTCCTTGAGGCCGCGCAGCAGCGCATCGATCGAGCAGCCGCTGGGCGGCGCGGCGCGCTCGTCGAGCCCCACGGCCAGCACGCGCCCATCGAGCCACGTGTAGCCCGCCGTGAGCGGCGTACCGTGCGCCGCCCAGTCGTCCAGGAACGCCTCGACCGCCTGGTCGAGCGCGCGCCGCTCGGGCTCGTCCAGAGGGCGGCTGGTGGCGAACAGCCACAGCCGCCCGTCGTCGGGGATGCTCGCGAAGGGCACGCGCATCAGGCCACCTCCGGCGCGGTGGACGCCGAGGCTTCACCGGTCTCGAGGCTCCCTTCGCTCGGGGGATCGACCGTGCCCGGCCCACTCCCGTCACCGCCCTCCGGGACGCCCTCCGGGGCGGCGGCCGCGGCCGCTGCCGCCCTGACGCGTGCGCCGGCCTCGGCCCGGCTCGCCGCGTAGGCCTGGGGCGGCTGCTTGTCGAGAAGCATGGCCACCCAGCGAAGGTCTTCGGTGTTTTCGAGCATGATTTTCACGATCATGGTGAGGGGCACCGACAGCAGGGCGCCCACGGGCCCCCACACCCATCCCCAGAAGAGCAGCGACAGCATGACGACCAGGGTCGACAGGCCCAGGCGCCGCCCCATGAGGTTGGGCTCGAGGATGCTGCCGAACACGGTGTTGATCACGATGTAACCGAGCGCCACGACGCCGGCGTGCGCGGGGGTCCCCACGAGCAGCAGACTGAGCACCAGCGCCGGCACGGCGGCCAGGATGGACCCGATCGTCGGCACATAGTTGAGCACGTAGCCGATGATGCCCAGCATCACCGGAAAGTCGAGCCCCATGGCCCAGGCGAACAACCCGATGGTCAGGCCGGTCCCCAGGCTCACCACGGTCTTGATTCCCAGGTAGGCCTGTACCTCGAGCACGATCTTCGAGTAGCGCCGCGTGCCCCGGCCCCTCCCCATCACCGCCGCCACCTTGTAGGGGATCACCGTGGCCTCGGCCAGCATGAAGGCCAGGATCAGGAACACGATGAACGCGCTGCTGAAGAAGCTCGCCACCTGGCGCACCGCACCGCCGACCAGATCGAAGATGCGGTCGGGGTCGAGCAGGTCGGGGCTCAGGTAGCGCTCGGGCACGAACCCGTGCGACTCCATCCAGCGCACCGTGTTCGCCCACAGGTTCTCGACACCGGCGCGGTAGCGCGGAAGCTGCGGCTGCAGGTCGGCCGCCGACTGCGTGGCGAGCCCGATGAGCACCCCGAAGACCGTGGCCGTGATCACGAGCGTCACGGTCAGCGCCGCCCAGGCCGGCAGATGGCGCTGGCAGTAGAACATCACCGGCGCGCTCATCATGGCCAGGAAGGTGGCCAGCGCGAAGGGCAGCAGCACGGGCGCACCCAGCTTGAGGCCCGCCACCACCACGACGACCGCCGCCGCCAGGAAGAGGAAGCGTTCCCCGGACCGTTGTTCGCTGTGCTCGGGTGTCATCGCGCTCGGACGTGGAGAGCGTGGAGGGTGCCGTCCTGCTGCCAATCTACAACAAAAACCACGCCCCGTGGGGATCCCGGGAGCGACTACCCCGCCCGGTGCGGCGGGTGCCGGCGGCCTTGCCCCGCGGCAGGAGACGCCGCACCGTGGGCCCGGCACGTTCACCCTGGACCCGGCCATGACGCGCAAGGCACCCGATCCGGAACCCATCCCGGTTCCCGACGACGACGACGCGCTGCTTGCGGAGTGCAGGGTCGACACCTTCCGGGCGGGCGGGCCCGGGGGGCAGCACCAGAACGCCACCGCGTCGGGCGTGCGCCTCACGCACAGACCCAGCGGGGTGGTGGTGATCGCGCGGGGTGCCCGTTCGCAGCACCGCAACCGTCGCCTCGCGCTCGAGCGGCTGCGGGCGAAACTGGAACGGCGTAACCGTCGCTTGACACCGCGCCGGGCCACCCGACCGACCCGGGCGTCGAAGGAAAAACGCCTCGCCGCCAAACGCCGCAGGGGCGATCGCAAGCGGAACCGCCGGAAGCCGAGGCTGGACGATCCGTGACGAACTCCGTTAACATCGAATGAAGCAGACCGAGGGGGATTCCGCCCCACACGCTCCGCCACCCGTCCGGGAGGCGCGCCAAGCAGAGGATCGATTGGACCAGCCCGTGATCCGAGCCCTGCTCGTCGACGACGATCAGGGTGACTACCAGATGACCCGCGCCATCCTCGAGCAGGTCGAGAGCCCGCGCATCGAACTCGACTGGGTGAGTACGTTCGAGGAGGGCTGCGACGCGCTGCAGGCCGACGAGTACGACGTGTACATCGTCGACTACTTCCTCGAGGACCGCACCGGCATCGACCTGCTCAAGGAAGCGGGCCGTCGTCGTCTCTCCGCGCCGGTCATCATGCTGACGGGGCGAGGCAGCCACGATGTCGACATCGAGGCGATGCGCGCCGGAGCCGCCGACTACCTCGTCAAGGGCCAGATCGACCCCCAGACGATGGAGCGGTCGATCCGTTACGCGCTCGAGCGGTCCCGCGCCCAGCGGGCGCTCCGCGACAGCGAAGAGCGGCATCGCTCGATGTTCGACCACCTTCCCATCGGGCTCTACCGCTGTTCCCCTGAAGGCGGCTTCCTCGACGCAAACCCGGCGCTGGTGCGCATCCTCGGCTATCCGGACCCGCAGACGCTCGAGTCGGTCTACGCCCGCAACCTGTACGTGAACCCCGAGAACGTTCCCAGCTTCCGCGAACAGCTCGAGACCTACGGAGTCGTGCGCGGATTCCAGACCCAGCTCCGCCGCCTGGACGGCTCGACAATCTGGGTGCGGAACACGGCCCGGGCGCACCGCGACCCCGACGGCAACATCGCCTACATCGAAGGCGCCGTCGAGGACGCCTCAGACCTGCACCGGGTCGCCATGCTGCACGACGACGCAGCCCGCTTTCGGGCCATGTTCGAGCACGGACTGGCGGGCATCGCACTCGTCGATCCGGACGGCCTGATCATCGAGGCCAACGGCGCGCTGGCCCACGCGTCGGGCTGGGGCGTCGACGAACTGGTGGGCTCGATGTTCGTCGATCTGGTGGCCGAGGACGACCGCGAAGCCGTGAACACGCAGTTGATGGACGCCCTCACGCGAGAGGCGGTTCAACCCAGGGGGGAGCGTCGCCTGGTGGCCCGAGACGACACCGTCTACTGGGCCAACCTCAGCGTGGTGCCCGTCCGCGACTGGCAGGGCGAGGTTTCGCACCTGCTCGTGCTCGCCGAAGACCTGGCGGACGCCGCCGACGCCTGACGCGCCGACGCTCGGCCGTGAAAGTGGGCCCGGCAGGACTCGAACCTGCGACCGTGGGATTATGAGTCCCCTGCTCTGACCACC
>RFGQ01000075.1 GCA_003695865.1 Gemmatimonadota bacterium
ACGACGAGATCGTTCGGGCCGTCGTAGGGTCGCACCGGGGTCCGCTGAAGGCGAAGGAACTCGCGCGCGCGCTTCAGGTGCCCGAGCCGCTCTACCGCCCCTTCCGTGAGCGCCTGCGCGCTCTGGTCGACAGCGGACGGCTCTACCGGGTGAAGGGCCAGCGGTACGCATCGCCCTCGCGCATCAACCTGGTCGTCGGGCGTCTGTCGGTCACACGGAGGGGCGACGGCTTCGTGACCCCCGAGGGGGGAGGGAGCGACGTATTCGTGCCGTCGGCCGCCATGGACACCGCCATGGACGGCGACCGGGTCGTCGTGCGCGTCGAGGCCCGGCCCCGGGGGCGCGCGCCCGAGGGGCGCGTCATCAAGGTGCTCGAGCGGGCCCACGAGACGATCGTGGGCACCTACGTGGAGGGGCGCGGCTACGCCACGGTCGTGCCCCACGACGTGCGCCTCGGGGCCGAGGTGCTGATCCCCGAGCCGGGAAGCGGCGGCGCGAGCGACGGCGATGTCGTCGTGGTCGAAGTCGAGCAGTTCGGGGTCGGCCGCCTGGCGCCGATCGGCCGCATCGTCCGTGTGCTCGGGCGGCCGGACGAGCCGGGTGTGGACGTGCTCGCCGTCTCGTTCGCGCACGGCATCCCGCTGGAGTTCCCTCCCGAAGCCGAGCGCGAGGCGGAGCGGCGCGCCCGTCTCGGGGCCGGGGACCGAGCCGGGCGGGTCGACCGCACGGGCCTGCACGTGTTCACGATCGACCCGGCAGACGCACGGGACCACGACGACGCCCTGTCGATCGAGGCCCGGGGAAAGGGCGTCTGGGAGGTGGGGGTCCACATCGCCGACGTTTCGCACTACGTGGACGAGGGCGGGCCTCTCGACGTCGAGGCGCTCAGGCGCGGCACGAGCGTGTATCTGGTCGACCGGGTGATCCCCATGCTTCCGCATGCGCTGTCGGCCGACGCCTGCTCGCTGCGGCCCGACGAAGATCGGCTCGCCGTCTCGGTGTTCATG
>RFGQ01000820.1 GCA_003695865.1 Gemmatimonadota bacterium
GGGCTTGCGCCCGGGCCGGCCGGATCGGTGCCCGCCGGGGGCGCGAGTCGCCATCGCGGGCGTCGGCCGCCCGCTCGATCGAATCGAAAGCACGTGTCGTGCGTCCTTGGTCGTCGGTTGTGAAGTCGTGGATTCAGGATCGACCGCGGGCAGCTCGCCCTCGAGGGACGGCGCCGGCCGCGGAGCGAGGCGCGGGCGGGCGGCCTCTAATCCGGGACACGCCGGTTGCACGAAGGGTTGGTGGCCCCCGGGGACTCGTGACGAGGGGGCCGGAACGCGCATGTCCCGACCCCCTCGCGCAGGGCGTCGCCGATCGAAACGGCGACCCGCCTCAGCCCGCCCCTTCGGGCTGCGGATCGAGGCCGCCCGGGAAGGCCTCGCGCGGTACGGCCGCGGGCTCGCGGCCGCCGGGCGCCCAGCCGGGCTCCTCCGCTCCACCTTCGTGGCCAGCACCCGTATCGGACGCGGGTGCGTCGCCCGCCCCGGGGTCGCTCGGCCCGGCCACGGCTTCGCCTTCGCGCGAGCCCAGGAAGGCGCGCTTCAGCCAGTCGCCCAGGTCGTCCACCACCGAGTACATGACGGGCACCAGGATCAGCGTGAGGAAGGTCGCGAAGAGGATGCCGGCGATCACGGCGATGGCCATCGGCCCCCACCAGGCCGCCTGCTCGCCCCCCCAGTAGAGCTCCGGGTCGAGGCGCGTGTAGAGACCGAAGAAGTCGAAGTTCAGGCCGATGGCGAGCGGCACCAGGCCGAGCGCCGTCGTGATCGCCGTGAGCACCACGGGCCGGAAACGGACGAGTCCGCCGCGCACCAGGGCCTCACGGCGGTCCATGCCGTCCCGCGTGCGCAGGATGTCGATGTAGTCGATCAGCACGATGGCGTTGTTCACGACGATGCCCGCCAGCGAGATGATGCCCACGCCCGTCATGATGATGCCGAAGGGCATACGGAAAAGCACCAGGCCCAGCATCACACCCGACGTCGACATGATGACCGAGGTCAGGATGATGGCCGGCTTGATCACCGAGTTGAACTGGCTCACCAGGATCATGGCGATGAGCATGAGCGCCGCCAGAAACGCGCCCTCCAAGAACCCGGCGGCTTCGTCCTGCTCCTGGCTCTGTCCGGTGTAGCGCATCTCGTAACCGGGCGGCAGGTCCTGCTCCTGGAACGCTGCCAGGGTCGCCTGAACTTCGGCCAGCACGGCGTTCGAGTTGAGCCCCTCGGCCACGTCCGACGAGATCGTAGCCATGCGTTCCTGGTCCTTCCGCCGGATGCTCCCGTAACCGTCCTGCACGTGCCAGTCGGCCACGCTGAGCAGCGGGATCTGCGTGCCCTCGTCCATCACCGTGAGATCGCGCAGGCTCTCGAGGGCGCCCCGGTACTCGGGCGCCAGGCGCACGACGATGTCGTACTCGTCCTCGCCGGTGCGGAACTTGCCCGCCTCGAGGCCCTGGATCGCGCCCCGGATGGCCATGCCCACCTTCTGCGTGGACACACCGTACAGGGCCGCCTTCTCACGGTCGACGTCGACGGCGAGTTCCGGGCGGGCCTCGTCCAGATCGCTTTCCAGACCGACGAGCTTCGCGTACACCGGCGAGCCCCGGAGCACCTCGAGCACACGATCGGAGAGCTGCTTGAGCACCTGCGGGTCCTCTCCGATGATCTCGATGTTCACCGGCGCGCCCTGTGCGGGGCCGTCCTGGACCCGGTCGATCGTGATCTCGGCGCCCGCGATGTCGTGGCCCACCGACGCCTGCATGCGCCTGAGCACCTCGCTGGCGTCGTAGCGACGGTCCTGAAAGTCCACCAGGCTGATGAGGATGCGCGCCTCGTCGGGGCCGGACGCACCGCCCCCGAACGGGTTGCCCCCGCCGCCGCTTCCACCCACGGTAGCGACCACGGACTCGGCGTCCTCGATGCCCCAGGCCTCGCCGATCTCGGCCTCCAGGCGCCGGGCCACGCGGTCCGTGGCCTCGGCCCGGGCGCCCACCGGCAGCTCCGCGTCCACCACGATCTGGTTCGGCGGAATGTCTTCGGGGAAGAACTCGATCCCCGGGTTGGCGATGAAGAACACGATGACCGATCCGAACAGCACGAAAACGGCGGTCACGATCGTGAGGGCGCGGTGGTTCAACGCCCAGCGCAGCGCACCCTCGTAGGTGCGCAGGTTCCACGGCAGCACCGAGTGCTGGAAGGTGTGGGCCACCCGGGCGAGCAGGTGCCGGTGGAGCAGCCACAGACCCACGCCCGTCACGCCCAGGAGCACCGCGGTCAGCGGATTCGCCTTGAAGACAACCGCGAACAGGAGCATCGCGACGCCGACGAGCGCGATCCGCGCCGCCAGGGTCAGTCCCCGCCGCTCCCCGGCCTCCGGCCCGTCCTCGAGGCGCATGAAGAGCGCGCACAGCGTGGGCACGATGGTGAGCGCCACGAACAGCGAGCTGCTCAGCGCGATGATCAGCGTGGCGGGCAGGAACTTCATGAACTCGCCGATCTGGCCGGGCCACAGCATGAGCGGCGCGAACGCCGCCAGCGTGGTCGCGGTGGCGGCGATGACGGGCATGGCCACCTCACCGGTGGCCTTGCGCGCCGCCGTCACGCGGTCCCAGCCCTCTTCGAGGTAGCGGTAGATGTTCTCCACCACCACGATCGCGTTATCGACCAGCATGCCGAGCGCGAGGATGAGCGAGAACAGCACCACCATGTTCATCGTCAGCCCGGAGAGCTTGATCACGATGAACGAGAGCAGCATCGAGGTGGGGATCGAGACCGCCACGAAGAGCGAGTTCGTCGTGCCCAGGAAGAAGAGCAGGACGGCCACGATCAGGATCAGGCCCGAGACGATGTTGTTCTCGAGGCTGCTCACCATGTTCTCGATCTGCTTGGACTGGTCCGACGTGAGCTTGACCACCGTGCTCGGGGGAAACTCGGGCTGCATGTCGGCGATGGCGGCCTTCACCTCGTCGACGGTCTCGATGATGTTTCGGCCCGAGCGCTTGATCACGTCGATCGTGACCACCGGGCTTCCGTCCAGGCGCGCGTAGCTCTCGCGCTCGGCGAAGCCGAAGTCGACCGAGGCCACGTCCCGCACGTAGATCGGTCGCCCGCCCTTGGTGGCGACCACCAGGTCTTCGATGAGCTTCGGGTCGTCGAACTCCCCGTCCACGCGTACGAGGAACTTGAAGTCGCCGACATCGACCGAGCCCCCGGGGATGTTCACGTTCTCCGAGCGAACGGCGTCGATGACGTCGTTGATCGAGATGTTGTAGAACTGCAGGCGCGAGAGGTCGACGTCGACCTGCACCTCGCGCTCCAGGCCGCCTCGCAGGTCGGCGCGCAGCACCGATGGGATCTGCTCGATCCGGTCCTTGAGGTCCTCGCCCAGCTCCTTGAGCCGCACGAGTCCGTACTCGCCCGAGAGGTTCACCTGGATCACCGGGACTTCGGAGAAGTCGAACTCGATGATCATGGGGTCCTCGGCGTCGTCGGGCAGGTCCGGCTTCGCCAGGTCGACCTTCTCGCGCACCTTCTGCAGGGCCGCCTCCAGATCGACCGACGCTTCGAATTCGGCCACGATGCTCGAGTAGCCCTCGACCGAGGTCGAGGTCAGCTCCTTGACGTCGGAGATGGTCGAGAGCTCGTCCTCCAGCGGACGGGTCACGAGCGTCTCGATGTCGGCCGGCGAGACCCCGGGGTAGATCGTGTTGACCGCGATGAACGGAACCTCGATCTCGGGGAAGGACTCCTTCGGGATCGAGGCGTAGCTCATGAAGCCCGCGACGACCACGAATACGAGCATCACCAGGATGCTCGTGCTGTGGCGCACCGACAGGCTCGTGAGCCAGAACTCCTTGTAGCGCGCGAGCTCGCGCGGGTCTTCGGGCGGCCCGCCCGGGCCGCCGTGACCGGGTCCGTCGGTCGGTCGAATCATCGTCGCCTCACTCCCCCACCACGTTCACACGGTCGCCGTCGGCGACGAGCTTCTGCCCCACCACGATCAGTCGGTCGCCCGCGGCCACCCCTTCGAGGACGACGACCTCGTCGCTCTGCGACGCGCCGACCTTCACCGGCCGCGCTTCGGCGCGAGGACCGTCCGCCCCGTCGACGACCACGAAGACCTCGAAGCCGTCCTCGACCCGCACGAGCGCCTCTCTGGGCACCACCATGGCCTCTGGGATCACCTGCCGCACAAGGTCGACGTTGGCGATCATCTCGGGCTTGATCACACCCTTCGGGTTCGCCATGCGCAGCTCGACCCCGAACGTGCGGTTGCGGGGGTCGACCGTGGAGCCCACGTACGTGATGTCGCCCTCGAAGCTCGCCCCGTCGAGCACGTCGAAGTAGACCGTGGCGCGCGCGCCCACACGAACGTCGGGCGCGTAACGCTCGGGCACCCCGGCCACGATCTTGACCGGGTCGAGCAGCACCACGCGCGCCACGGGCGTGCCCGGGGCGACCAGCGCGCCCAGCTCCACCAGGCGCTCGTCGAGCACGCCTGCGAAGGGCGCGCGGACCACGGTCCGGGCGAGGCGCTCCTCGAGCGTGCGCAGGCGGGCGGCGGTCTGCTCCGCGGCCGCGCGGGCCTCGAGGTAGGCCAGTTCGGAGCCGACGTTGTCCTCTTCGAACAGGCGCTTGCGACGCTCCCAGGTCTCGCGCGCCAGTTCGGCCTGCGCGCGCGCCTCGTCCACCTGGGCACGCAACACCCGGTCGTCGATGCGCAGCAGGGCCTGGCCCTTGCGGACCTTCGTGCCTTTGTCCGCGAGAATCTCCACGACCGTTCCGGCCTCTTCGGCCGAGATGGTCACGTCGCGGTCCGCCCACACGGTGCCCGTCAGATGAATCGTCTCGACGAACTCGCGTGGAGCGAGCGTGGTGGTCTCCACGTTGATGACCCGCGTCGGCGCCGCCGTCGCTTCTGCGGCGGGGGCGTCCTGCGGGGCGCCTTCGGGCTCCGCCTCGGCCGTGTTCGAGCACGCGGCGGCCAGGGTCGTCAGCCCCGCGAGCGCCAGCCAGCGGATCGTCCTGCTCTCTATCGTCCTCATCGGTTCCACGTCCCTTCCCGGCTCACTGGACCCGCCGCGGGGCCCCATCGGTGTCGACGTACGGGACCCGGCCGAGGGCCTGGTCCATCTGCGCCTGCGCCACGAGGTAGTCGTAGACGGCCTGCGCGTAGTTGAACTCGCTCTGACGGAGCGCCACTTCGGCGTCGGTCAGCTCGAGCTGGCTGCCCAGCCCCTCGCGGTACTGGGCGCTGGCGATCTCGAAGCCGCGCTGCGCCTGACGCACGGCCAGTCGCTGCGCGCGCGCCCGCAGGCGGGCCTCTTCGAGACGGTCGGCGAGCGTGCGCACTTCGCTGCGGGCCCGCTCGCGCGTCAGGTGCGACTGCTCCTCGGCCGCCCTGAGCGCCGCCCGCTTCTGATCGATGCGCGCGTCCTTCGAGAAGCCGCTGAAAAGCGGCCATGACAGGCGGATCCCGGCGAAACGGTTCCGCGTTCGCTGGCCGTCGAAGAAGTCGAGGCCTCCGTTCTCCTGCACCGTGATCCCGATGTTGCCGAACAGGCTGATCTCGGGCAGGTACGACACCTGCTCGAGCCGCAGTTCGGTCTGGCGCAGCCGCTCGGTCGCCTCGAGTTGGCGCACGTCGGTGCGCGCCTCGAGCGCCCGACCGAGCATTTCTTCGGCGACCATACCCTCGGGGCGAGACTGACCGAATGCGAGAATGCGCCGGTTCGCCACCGTGTTCGCGTCGGGGTCGTCCAGATCGATCTCGGCCAGGTTGCCCTCGACCGCGATGTCGGCGTTCTCGCCCAGGTTCAGCTCGATGGCGAACTGCCGGCGGGCCTCTTCGACCGCGTTACGGGCCCGGCGAAGGTTCGGCTCGAGGTTGGCCAACTCCACCTCCAGGCGCAGCACGTCGTAGTCGGCCGCGAGCCCGGCCTCGTTGAGCGAGCGCGTCTCTTCGAGCGACCGGCGCACCCGGCGCACCGAGTTCTCGGTCAGGCGCACCTGCTCCTGCTGGAGCAGCAGGTTGTAGTATGCGATGCGGACCCGCGTGACCACGGCCTGTGCCTCGCCGCGGACGATTTCCTCCTGCAGGTTCTTGAACCGGCTCGCGGCCCCCAGGCCCACGAACACGCCGGGCTTGAAGAGCGCCTGGTCCACCGCGAGTCCTGCGGTCCACACGTTGTCCGACCCGAACCGCACCGGGATCAGCTCCTCCGGATCGGCGTTGGGGTCGAAGATGATCGCCGGCAGAAAGGCCTCGGCCACGGCAAGGTTACGCTGGTAACTGGCCGTGCCGTCGATCTTGGGCCAGAGCAGACCCCAGGCCTCGGAGACGCGCTCCCCGGCCTCTTCGAGCCCGAAGCGCGCCTGCCGCAGCGTGGAGCTGCCGTCCAGAGCGACCATCACGGCCTCGTCGAGCGACAGCGTGCGCTGCTGGGCTCGCGCCTCGCCCGCCAGGCAGGCCAGCACCAGAGCCGGCAAAGCCAGGGTGCCGATCATGCGGCGCACCCGCGCCGCCCCATTCCCGTCCCGTCGTCTATCCATCGCTTTCGTCTCGATCCTCGTCTTCGTTCCCTGCACCGGCGCTCCCCCCCGGGGGGGCCGCCCCGATCCTCAGCGCGGCGCCTCGCCCACCTCCACCGGCAGCGGGCGCCCCACGCCGTCGGGAGGCGCTCCCGCCTCGTCCGCAGCCGCGGCCGCCGCCTCGGCACGCATCGCCTCGGCGAACGCCGGCTCGGCGATGCCCTCCATCAACTGCCACGTCGACTCCAGGAACAGCCGACGGAAACCGGCCTCGTCGGTGCGCAGGAGTCCACGCAGGTAGATCGTGATCAGTCCGTGGGAGTGCGCCCAGATCGTCCGCGCCACGCTCTCGGGGTCACCGGGCTTGAGCATTCCCGCGTCCATGGCCTCGCGCACCCGGTCCACGATGAACTGCCCTACGGCGCACGCGCACTGCTGGGCCTCGGGGTGGAGTTGTTCGACCCCGATGAGGTTGTGCGAGGCGTGCAGAAGCTCGTAGTAGCGCGGGTGCTCGAGCGCGTAGGCGAGGTAGTTGCGGCCCGTGAGCGAGAAGCGTTCGGCGGGCGTACGCCCCTCGAGCGCCCGGTAGAGGTACCGGGCGAAGGTGTCGAAGGCTTCGCCGACAAGGTCGACGACGATGCGCTCGCGACTCTCGAAGTGTCGGTAGAGCGCCGGCGCCGTCACACCGAGCCGCCGGGCCAGGGCTCGCATGGTCAACGCGTGCGGCCCTTCGGTCACCAGGAGGTCGGACGCCTCCGCCAGGATTCGTTCACGATCAACGGACATGGTTAACACCGTAAACTGATGCCGCAGCCCTGTCAACGGCCTTGTTACCCTTGTCACAAACAAGTCATTGACGGCCATTAACGGCAGGTCATGGGGTCCCGTACGGAGCCGGTGCGTCGGAGTTTCAGCCCCTGGCCAGCCGCCGGCCGCGGGCGGCGGGCCCGACGCTCCTTGCCGTGATGCGTGCCAGGCTCAACGATGACGGCGGGAAGCGGGTCCTGATGGGCTGTACACGCGCTCGCGCGGGCGGGCGCAGCTCGGCTCCGCGGCCCGCACCGTGTTCACCCTCCCCCGCCAGGGGGCGCACCCAACCCAAGCGAGGTTCTCTCCATGAAGCGCTGCCTGCTCGGCGTTCTCGCCCTGGCTCTCTCCCTGTCCACCGGCGCCTGCGCGCGCGGCTCGGCCACTGCGGCCCCCGCA
>RFGQ01000821.1 GCA_003695865.1 Gemmatimonadota bacterium
ACTCCAACCCGGCCACCGCCGTGATCGCGCGGCGGGGCTCGACGGGCTGGCGGCTCGAGGTCACCGGCACGCCCGCCCATTCCTCGCAGCTCTTCCAGCCCGAGGTCGGCGCCGGCGCGATCTACGAGGCGGCGCGGATCCTCACGGCCTTCTACGAGCGCCTCGCCGGCGAGCCGCTGCTCACCTTCAATCCGGGCGTTATGCTGGGCGGAACGACGGTCGACTACGACGCCTTCCGCGCCGAGGGCTCGGCGTTCGGCAAGAGCAACGTTGTGGCCGAGCGGGCGGTGGTCACCGGAGACCTGCGCGCCATCACCACCGAGCAGGTCGAGGCCACCCGGGCGCGCATGGCGTTCATCGCCCGCCAGAGCCTTCCGGGCACGTCGGCCGTGCTCACGTTCGACGACGGCTACCCGCCGCTCGCGCCGAGCGAGGGGAACCGGCGTCTGCTCTCGCTCTTCGACCAGGTGAGCCGGGACCTGGGCTTCGGCCCGGTGGCGCCGGTCGACCCCCGGCGGGCCGGAGCGGCCGACGTGTCGTTCACCGAGGGGCTTGTCGACATGGCGATCGACGGCCTGGGGCCGGGCGGCGGCGACGATCACACGGTGAACGAGTGGATCGACCTGCCCACGCTCGCGCTGCAGACCAAGCGCGCCGCCGTGCTCATCTACCGGCTCACGCGCTGAGGGACGCCCCATGGTCTTCGAGGGAACGGCGGGGTCCTGCCCCCTCTGCGGGGCGGACGACGTGGGCGGGCGCGAGGGCTGCGAGGTCCTCTTCCAGGAGGTGGTCGGGCGCGAGTTCAGCGACCCGGCGCGCTTTCAGGTGCACATGATGACCGTGGACGCCTACTCTCTCCAGCACCCCGAAGGGTACATGAAGTCGCTCAAGTCGCATGCGGCGCACCTGACGAGCATGTGCTGGGCGCAGGAGTTCGACGCGCCGCCGTTGGTGGGGAAGCGCGTGAGCGCCTGGCTCGAAGGTGGTCCGGAACTGGTGCGCGCGCCCGTGCCTCCCCCCGGGGCCCGGGGCGCGCTCACCGTCGCCGACGTGCATGCGACGGGCGACGCGCGTGAGCACGTCGAGGTGGTGCGGCGG
>RFGQ01000822.1 GCA_003695865.1 Gemmatimonadota bacterium
CTTCCACGCCTACGAGGGACACCCCATGGAGGTGCTGTGCGCGCCCGTGCGGGTGGCGAGGCGGCTGGGGGTGCATACCTGCATCTTCACGAACGCCGCCGGGGGGGCGGCGCCCCGGCTCGGACCGGGATCGCTGATGTTGATCGACGACCACATCAACCTGTTGTGGCGCAGTCCCCTGGCCGGGCCCGTGCTCGACGGCGAGACCCGCTTTCCCGACATGAGCGCGCCCTACGATCCGGCGCTCCAGAGGCTCGCCCTCGAGGTGGCGCGCGACGCCAGGGTGCCGCTCGAGCGCGGCACGTACGCCGCGGTGCTGGGGCCCAGCTACGAGACGCCGGCCGAAGTGCGCATGCTACGCTGGATGGGGGCGGACGCCATCGGCATGTCGACCGTGCCCGAAGTGATCACCGCCCGGGCGGCGGGGCTGCGGGTGCTCGGCTTCTCGCTCATCACCAACCGGGCGGCGGGGCTCTCGGGCCAGCCGCTCTCGCACGACGAGGTGGTCGAGGTCGGGCGCCGGGCGGGGGCCCGGCTCGAAGGGATTCTGAGGGGTGTGCTCCGTCGCCTGCCCGACTGACGCGAAGGTGCGTCGTCGCGGCCCTGCCGTCCGCCGCCGCGGCGAGCCCGGCTCAGGTCGGCACGTCGTGACCGAGCGGCCCGTGGCCGCCGCCCAGGCCGGGCGCGGCGGCGATCGCGCGGGCCGTATAGTCGAGCGCCCGCTCCACGGCCTTCCGCAGCGGGTCGCCGAGCGCGAGCGCTGCCGCGATCGCCGCCGACAGGGTACAGCCCGTACCGTGCGTGTGCCGCGTGGGCACGCGCGCCCGTTCCAGGCGCTCGACCACGCCGTCGGCGAACAGCACGTCGACCACGCGCGCGCCCTCGAGGTGCCCGCCCTTCACCAGGGCCGCTCCGGCGCCCAGCTCGACCAGGGCCCGGGCCGCGCGCTCCATGGCGCCCACGTCGCGCACGGGCTCACCGAGCAGGGCTTCGGCCTCGGCGAGGTTGGGCGTGACCAGAGCGGCCCGCGGCAGCAGGCGCTCGGCCAGCACGGCCTCGGCCGCCGGCTCGAGCAGGCGGGCGCCCGAGGTGGCCACCATCACGGGATCGACCACCAGCAGGGGCGGCGCGTGCGCGTCGAGCGCGTCGGCCACGGCCCGCGCGACCGCGGCGTCGGCGAGCATGCCCGTCTTCACGGCCCGCGGCGGCAGGTCGGCGAAGACCGCGTCGATCTGGGCGCGCACGACGTCGGGCCGCACGGCCTGCACGGCGGTGACGCCCAGCGTGTTCTGCGCGGTCACGGCGGTGAGTGCCGTGGTGCCGAACACCCCGAACGCCCTGAAGGCGGCCAGGTCGGCCTGGATACCCGCGCCGCCGCCGGAGTCGCTACCGGCGATGGTGAGCGCGATGGGGGGTGGTGCACGGTCGGGCATGGGAGCGCCGGTCGGGGGTGTGTGGATCGGAGCCAAAGATGCCGTTGAGCGAAGCCC
>RFGQ01000823.1 GCA_003695865.1 Gemmatimonadota bacterium
CGACGTTGGACCCGATGAACCCGGCCCCACCGGTCACGACGATCACCGGATTCCCTCCGGAGGCGTTTCTTCGGCCGCAGGCGCTTCCCCTCGGCGCTCTCCCTCGCAGGCGCCGCAACCACACAGCCCCCGCAGGTAGTCGAACGGGAAGATCCCGGTCGTGTGGCCGTCGCTCCAGTCGAAGCGCAGCGCGTAGCGCCCGACGTAGTGGATGGCCAGCGGATAGACGTCGTCGGGCACCGACGCCGGGTCCAGCAGCGGTCGGCCGGTCATCTCGTCGACACAGCCGGCGCAGCGGCACGCGAGGCGCAGCTCGCGGGGCGTGTAGACCGACTCGTGTCCGTCCGCCCAGCGAATGCCGAGGGCCGTGCCTTCACGGACCGGACGGATGTCTTCGGGGGTGACCCGAGCGTCGAATCCCGCCATCAGAGCCTGCTCCCCGCGAGTGCCTCGGGATGGGTTGCGATCCACTCGGCGAGCGCGCGAAAAGCCCGCCCCCGGTGGCTGCGCCGGTGCTTCTCGTCCGGCGCCAACTCGGCGAACGTACGCCCCAGCTCCTCGTCGAAGAAGAGCGGATCGTAGCCGAACCCGCCCCACCCCCGCGGGCGCCCCAGCACGAGCCCGTGCGCCTCGCCGCGGAAGAGCTCGGTACGCGCTCCCAGGTCGAGCGCGGCGACACACACGTAGTGGGCCGTGCGCTCGGGCAGCGGGCGCGCTCCGAGGAGTTCGAGCAGGTGCTCGTTGTTGGCCCGGTCGCGCGCTTCGCCCTCGAGGCCCGTGTCGGGCGCGAAGCGCTTCGAGCGCACGCCCGGTCGGCCGCCGAGCGCGTCGACGACGATGCCCGAGTCGTCGGCGACCGTGGGCAGCCCGCTCAGCGCCCGGAAGTACGCGGCTTTGGAGCGGGCGTTCTCCTCGAAGGTGTCGTAGGGCTCGAGGTCGTCCTCGGCGGGCGACGGCTCGATGCCCAGCGCACCGGGGTCGACGACCCGTACCCAGGGCACCCCGCCCAGAATGCGGCGAATCTCGGCGAGCTTGTGCGCAGAGCGCGTCGCCACGAGCAGATCGGTCACGACGATCCCTCTCCCCGCAGCGCCGCCCGCTGGGCCGCGACCAGTTCGCCGATACCGGCCAGCGCGAGGTCGAGCAGCGCGTCCAGATCGTCGCGGGCGAAGGGCGCCCCCTCGGCCGTTCCCTGCACCTCCACCAGGCGGCCGCTCTCGGTGGCGACCACGTTCATGTCGACCTGCGCCCGCGAGTCTTCGGCGTAGTCCAGGTCGAGCAGCGGCGCGTCCTCGATCAGCCCCACGGAAACGGCCGCGACCAGTTCGCGGACGGGCTGCCGCTCCGCGAGCCCCTCCGACACGAGCCAGGCGCCGGCGCGCCACAGCGCGACGCAGGCACCGGTGATGGCCGCGGTGCGCGTGCCGCCGTCGGCCTGCAGCACGTCGCAGTCCACGATCACCTGCCGCGGTCCCAGCACCTCCAGGTCGGTCACGGCCCGCAGAGAGCGGCCGATGAGCCGCTGGATTTCCTGCGTGCGGCCCCCCACACGTCCGCG
The DNA here is from genome assembly GCA_003695865.1 of Gemmatimonadota bacterium. Taxonomy (GTDB): domain Bacteria; phylum Gemmatimonadota; class Gemmatimonadetes; order Longimicrobiales; family Gaopeijiaceae; genus J028. The sequence goes on from RFGQ01000823.1 coordinate 1,559, forward strand.
TTCGCGTCCGCCGCGTGTGTGGGTGGCTCGGGGGAGCATGGCGTATTCGGCCGTCACCCACCCGGCGCCGCTGGCCTCGCGCCAGCGGGGAACGGCTTCGTCTACCGACGCGGTGCAGAGCACGCGGGTGCGGCCCGCCGCGATCAGGCACGACCCTTCGGCGTAGGGGGCCGCATCGAGGGTCAACGAGAGCGGGCGGAGTTGGTCGGGGCGGCGTCCGTCGGCTCGTGCGGGCGACGACATGGTTTCCGTCTCCGGTGGATGAAGCTGTGGTCACGCTCGGGCGGGAAACGCGAGCGGCCCGGTTGGACGTCGTGGGACGACCGAACGGCCGCGCCCGACGGCGGGGTCAGCGTCCCGGAGGCTCGACCTCCCGCAGGCGCGTCACCAGGCCGGTCGTGGAGCGCCCTGCGAGCAGCGGCACGACCACCACGCGGCCTCCGGCGGCCTCGACCTCTTCGCGGCCCACGATGTCTTCGGGAGCGTAGTCTCCTCCCTTGACGAGCACGTCGGGAAGGAGCGCCGTGATGAGTTCCCGCGGCGTATCTTCGTCGAAGAACGTCACCGCGTCCACCGCCGCGAGCCCGGCGAGCACGTACGCCCGGTCGCGCTCGGGTACGAGGGGTCGCCCGGCGCCCTTGAGGCGGCGCACCGACGCGTCGGTGTTCAGCCCCACGACGAGCGCGTCGCCCAGGCCGCGCGCCTCGTGGAGCAGGCGCACGTGCCCCGCGTGCAGCAGGTCGAAGCAACCGTTGGTGAAGACCAGGCGCCCCTGCCGGGGCCGCCCGAAGCGCCGCAACAGTGCCTCGCGGTCGAGGATCTTCGCGGCCGGGTCGTCCGGCCCGGGCCGGTCGCTCACCGCTCCGCCGCCGCCGAATCCGTTCGGCCGGCCGGCCCTTCCAGGTAGGCGGCGCCCCGCGCGAGCAGCACCTCGGCCAGAGCGCGGCCCACCGCGTCGGCCTCGCCGGCCGGCCCCTGCCGCTCGGCCCGCACGGCCCGTGCG
>RFGQ01000824.1 GCA_003695865.1 Gemmatimonadota bacterium
CTCCATGGCAGATTCCCCCGCCGCCCCAGACGCCGACACCGTGCCGCTCGGTGGCCACGACGGCCGCGGCGCCCCGGTCCGCGCGCCCTCCGACGAGCCTCCGAGCGCACGCCACGAGCACGTGGTCGTGCTCCAGGGGGCGCGCCTCACGCTCGGCAACGCCCAGCACATCGGCGCCCGCGAGGAACAGCAGGACGCCTTCGGCTTCTCGGACGTGGCCGATCCCGACGTGCTCGGGCACGCAGGTCTGCTCGCGCTGGTCGCCGACGGGATGGGCGGCGGCCACGACGGCGGCCAGGCGGCGCGCGCCGCGTCCTCCGCGTTCATCGCGGCCTACGAGGCCAAACCGGCCGACCAGCCCGTCCCGGACGCGCTGCTCGACGCGCTCGACGCGGCCAACCGGGCCGTGGTCGCCGTGCGCGGCGCGCTCGAAGAGGGCGAGGTGGGCACCACGCTCATGGCCGCCGTCTTCCTGCCCGGGCGCCTGTACTGGCTCTCGGTGGGAGACAGCCGCGCCTACCTGCTGCGCGACGGGGCCCTCACGCGCCTCACGCACGATCACAGCGTCGAGACCGACCTCTTCCGCCAGGTCGTGCGAGGCGGCCTCGACCGCGAAGCGGCGCTCGCCGACCCCGAGCGCGCCTACCTGACCAGCTATCTGGGCCTCGACACGGTACCGGCCGCGTACCGGACGCTGCGCTCCTTCCCCCTCAAGGACGGCGACCGCCTGCTGCTGTGCAGCGACGGCATCTACGGCGCGCTCGACGAGGCCTCGCTCCGCACCCATCTGGCCGGCGGCGCCGTCGCCGATCCCGAAGCCCTGGTCGAGCGCATCGTGGGCCTCGCGCGGCCGGGTCAGGACAACCTCACCGCGGTCACCGTGGACTACCACGGCACCGCCTCGCCCGCCGGCCGAGCCGCGGCCGATCCCCAGACGGTCGCCATCACACCCGGGAGGACCCCGTGACCTGCACCGCCCCCCTCTCCCCGCGCCACGCCATCCTCCGCGTGCTGACCACGCTGCTCCTCGCGGCGCCGCTCGCCGGACTCACGGCGGTGCCGCTCGCCGCCCAGAGCGACGAGGTCGTGAAGAACATGGAGCGCTCGACGATCCGGGTGCTGTGCGCAACCCGCAACGGCATGGGCACCGGCACGGGCTTCGTCGTGGGCGACGGACAGCACGTCGTAACCAACCACCACGTGATCGCGTGCGTGGAGTCGGGCGGCAGCACGGGATTGCTGCTGGGCGAGGGCGACGTAGCCGAGACCGAGGTGGTGTGGAGCAACCGCACGCTCGACCTGGCGGTCCTGCGCACCACCCGCCGCCTGGGTCGCCCCGCGGTCAAGCTCGTCGCCGACGACCGGGTGCGGCTCACACAACGGGTCTATGCGGCCGGGTTCCCCGGCGCCGCCGACGACGCCGGCGGACGCCCCCGGGGACTGCTCGAGGTGAAGTTCACGCAGGGGATCATCAGCGCGAAGGTGTCCGACCCCTCGGGGCGGCGCCTGTACCAGACCGACGCGGCCATCAACCCCGGCAACTCCGGCGGTCCGCTCTTCAACGCGTGCGGCGAGGTGGTGGGCATCAACGTCGAGAAGTCGCTCACCATGATCCGCAACGCCAACGGCGAACTCCAGCGTGTGCCCGAGGGCGAGGGCATCGGCTGGGCCATCCGGGCCGACGAACTCAGGCCCCAGCTCGCCCGCCTGAGCATCACGCCCGCCGTTGCGAGCCGCGCCTGCCGGGTCGACCGCGAGGCGATGGATGCGGCCATGGCGGCCCGCCGCGCCGCGGAGGAGGCGTCGGCCGACGCGGGACGCGCCACCGAGCGCGCCGACAGCGCCACGCGGGCGGCGGAAGAGGCCCTCAAGCTCGCCCAGGAGGCCCTCGCCGGGACCGGTCGCCGCGACCCGCTCATGATCGGCGGCATGATCACGACGATGCTGCTCGCCCTGCTCGCGCTCACGCGCAAGGGACGGGTGGTCGTGAAGGAGGTCGCGGCGCGCACCCGCGAGGCCGCCACCCGCACGTTCGGTTCCCGCTCGCGCTCCGACAAGCTGGCGAGCGCTCCCGGCGGCCGACTGCGGGGCGTCGCCGGCGAGTTCGCCGGCAGCGTGCTCGAGCTCGACGACAAGCCGCTCTACATCGGGCGGCATCCCAGCGTCGCCAACCTGGTGATCAGCCGCGGCGCGGCGAGCGTCTCGAAGCGCCACTGCTGCGTCCGCTACGACGCTCCGTCGGGTTTCTTCCTGCTCGAAGATTCGTGGTCGACGAACGGGACCTTCCTCGCCGACGGCACGCGCCTGGAGCCGGGCAAGCAGGTGCGTCTCCGCTCCGGAGACCGGTTCTACCTGGCGGAGCCCGGCCTGATGTTCGCGGTCGAGGGAGGCTGAGCCCGTGATCCGCACCGGAACCCTGACGAGCCCCGGCGGGCGCGACGAGAACCAGGACGCGCTCGGCCACCGCGACGCGAACGGCGGCACGGCCTGCTGGGTCGTGGCGGACGGTCTGGGCGGCCACGACGGCGGCCGCCTGGCGGCCCAGCTCTGTGTGGAGGCGGCGCTGGACGCGTTCGAGCACCGACCGGCCGCGTCGAGCGAGGTGGTGCGCGCCATGCTCGAGGCCGCCCAGCAGCGCGTGCTCGAGGAACGGGCGCGACAACCCGAGCTGGACCGCATGCGCACGACCGCCGTCGTGCTGGTCTCAGACGGTATCTCCGCGGCCTGGGGGCACGTCGGCGACAGCCGCCTCTACCGCTTTTCGGCCGAAGGGCGAGCGCAGCGCCTCACCCGCGACGACAGCGTCCCTCAGGCGTTGGTCGACATGGGCGAGATCTCCGAAGCGGAGATGCGCGCGCACGACGACCGGAGTCGCCTGCTGCGCTCCCTGGGCGGCGACGGCGCGCTCGAGGCGACGGTGGCCGATCCCGTACCGGTGCACCCGGGTGAGAGCTTCCTGCTGTGCAGCGACGGCTTCTGGGAGTACGTCAC
>RFGQ01000076.1 GCA_003695865.1 Gemmatimonadota bacterium
GGCCGGAGCAGTTCGATGACGGCCCCCGCGAGCGGCTCGCCACGACGCGTCACGACCCCCCGCACGTCGATCTGCGCGGCGGAGAGCGCCGGTGGGGCGGCCAGCACGAGCAGCGCGGCGGCCAGCGTCGCGGCGCGCGCCGTGAGCCCGTGGGCGGGGTGCGGCCCAAGGCGGCTCACCCGATGTCCTCCCCGCTCTCGCGCAGCTCGGCGAGCCAGCGGTGCAGCGTGCGCCGGCTCACGTTGGCGGCGCGCGCCGCGGCCGAGATGTTGCCGTCGTGGCGCTCCAGAAGCTGCCGCAGATAGCGCGAGTGGAACTGCCTGAGCGCCAGCTCCTTGGCCTCCTGGTAGTCGAAGGGCAGCAGGTCGCCCTCCCCGGCGCCCACCCCGGCGCCGTCGAGCCCGGCAGACTGGAAGCGGATCTCGGGCGGCAGGTCCGAGACGGTGACGCGCCCGTCGCTGTCGAGCGCCACGATGCGCTCCACCAGGTTGCGCAGCTGACGCACGTTGCCGGGCCAGCGGTACTGCTCGAGCACGTCCCACACGTCGGGCGAGATCTCGGGCGGCGGACGGTCGCGCGCCACCTGCTCCATGAAGTAGCGCACCAGGATGGGGATGTCGCCCTGGCGCGCGCGAAGGGGCGGGGTGCGCAGGTGCACCACGTTGAGCCGGTAGTAGAGGTCTTCGCGGAACTCGCCCTTGCGGACGGCTTCCTCGAGGTCGCGGTTCGTGGCGGCGACGACGCGGATGTCGATATCGCGCGTCTGCGTGCCGCCCACGGGCCGGATCTGCCCCTGCTCGAGCGCCCGCAGCAGCTTGGCCTGCAGCGGCAGGCTCATCTCCCCGATCTCGTCGAGGAAGGCGGTGCCTCCGTGCGCCTCGGCCAGCAGGCCCTCGCGGCGCGCCACCGCGCCCGTGAACGCGCCCTTCTCGTGCCCGAACAGCTCGCTCTCGAGCAACCCCTCGGGCAGCGCCGCGCAGTCGACGGGCACGAAGGGCCCTTCGGCGCGGCCGCTGTGGCGGTGGATCGCGCGCGCGACCAGCTCCTTGCCCGTTCCGCTCTCGCCCGTGATGAGCACGTTGGCGTCGGTGGGCGCGACGCGGTGGATCTGGTCCATCAGCTTCACCACCGGCGGGCTCGAGCCGATGAAGTCGTGGCCGGCGCCGGTCGAGAGCTGCGTGCGCAGCGCCTCGTTCTCTTCCACCAGCCCGCGGTAGCGCACGGCGCGCTCCACGGCGACGAAGAGCTGATCGGCCGTGAAGGGCTTGGTGACGAAGTCGAAGGCACCCTCCTGGATCGCCTCGACCGCGGCCGAGACGGTGCCGAAGGCGGTGATCAGGATCACCGGCACGCGGGGATCGTCGGCCTTCGCCGCGGCAAGCAGCGTCATGCCGTCGGCTCCGGGCATGCGCAGATCGGTGACCACGACGTGCGGATGGAACTCGGCCATCACGTCGCGGAAGTGGAGCGGGTTCTGCAGCGTGCGGCACTCGTAGCCCTCCGAGGCCAGCAGGCGCTCCATGTTCTCGAGCATCTCGGGCTCGTCGTCGACGAGCAGAATTCGGGCCTGCGTCATGTATTCTCCTGCGACAGCGGGAAGACGGCGCGGAAGAGGGCCCCGCCCGAGGGCGCGTCGTGCAGGGTGAGGGCGCCCCGGTGGCGCTCCATCACCGCCCGACACACCGCCAGGCCCAGACCCGTGCCGCCCGCGCTGGCCTTGGTCGTGAAGAAGGGTTGGAAGATGCGGGTGCGGAGATCGTCGGGGACCCCGGTGCCCGAGTCCTCGACCTCGAGCACGACGGCGTCCTCGCCGGCGTCGCGGCGCAGCCGCACGCACACGCGGCCACCCTCGGGCGTGGCCTGCACGGCGTTGATGAGCAGGTTGACGAGCACGGTCTCGATGGCGCGCTCCGAGCCCATGACGCTCGGCAGCTCGTCTTCGATCTCGAACGCCAGGTGCACGTTCTTCTTCAGGAATGTGTGCTCGAGCAGGCGCCCGACGCGCTCGGCGGTCTCGCGCATGTCGACGGCCACCGGATCGCCGTCCTCTTCACGCGCGAAGTTGAGCAGATCGGAGGTGATGCCCTTGATGCGGCCGATCTGGCGACCCAGCACCTCGAGGTCCTTGGCGATGGCCGGCGCGTCGCCCGAGCGGTCGATGTCTCGCTGCATCAGCTCGATGCGGTTGGCCATCACGGCAAGCGGGTTGTTCAGCTCGTGCGCGATCCCGGCCGCCATGATCGAGATCGCCGCGAGGCGCTCGGAGCGACGCATCTGCTCCTCCATCTCGCGGCCCATGCGGTCGTCGCGCACGATGACCGCGGCGCCCCGGAACGTGCCGTCCTCTTCGACGATGGGCGAATAGGTGAGGCTCACGTCGATCACCTCGCCGCAGCGCGTGCGCCGCCGGGTGCGCAGCCCGCTCACGCTCCCCATGCGCCGGGCGGCGATGGCCACGTACTCGCTCTCGCGGCGCAGGTCCTCGTCATCGGGCAGGATGAGCTCGTCCAGGTCGTGGCCCACGGCCTCTTCGGCCGGATAGCCGAAGAGCTCTTCGGCGCCTCGGTTCCACAGCCGCACGCGGCACTCGGTGTCGATGCCGATGATGGCGTCGCGGGCGTTGCTCACCACCTCGTGCAGCTCGGTGCGGGCCACCCGCAGCTCGCGGGTGCGCTCCTCGACCATGCGCTCGAGCCCCCGCCGGTGCTCGATCAGCGCGGTGGCCATGCGGCCGAAGTCGTGGGCAAGGTCCTCGATCTCGTCGTTGGTCTCGACGACGGGAAGCTCGGGCTCACCGCCTCTCGCCAGCTCGTTGGCCGCGCGCTGAAGCTGCAGGATGGGTCCCGAAAACTGCTGCGCGGCCAGCACCGAGACGACCAGCACCAGCGTGGTGATGAGCACCCCCACGACGAGCGTGACCGTGAGGAAGCGGCGTACGGGCGCCCACACGACCGACGCCGGCACGGCCCTGTAGAGCGCGAGCGGCGCGGCGCCCGAGGGACCGAAGTGGATGGGCCGGAAGCCCACCAGCAGACCGCGCTCGGCCTCGGACGTGCCCGAGGCGCCTTCGAGGATGCGCTGGGCGAGCTCGGGCGAGAAGTCGCTGAACAGATTGACCTCGCTCTGGCGGGCCAGCAGGCTCGACCAGTCGCGCTTGTACTCGCTGTGGTACAGGAAGAGGCCGTCGGACGTGACGAGCCCCGTCGTGCCCGCGAGCCCCGGCGAGGCCGTCTCGAGGTAGGCGAAGAGCTCTTCGGCCTCGGCCTCGACCACGCCCACGCCCAGGTAGCGCCCGGTCGAGTCGCGCACGGCCTGCAGGATGGCGACGGCGGGGATCACACCCTCGGCCCGCCCCGGCCGGTACTCGCGCAGCTCGACCGGCAGGATGCGGCGCCCC
>RFGQ01000825.1 GCA_003695865.1 Gemmatimonadota bacterium
GCCGGCGCCTGCGGCGACGGCGCCGCTCCGTCGGCGCCCGACACGGTCGGGTTCGACACCGCCGAGCCGTTCCCCATCGACCGCGGGGGAGAGGACGGGGCGCCCACCACGTAAAAGGGGCTGCCGCTCCGCCTGGTGGACAACGGGGCGCCCACCGTCACGTCCGTGGATGGACGCATCGGGGTCGTCTGCGTGGGTATGAGCAACAGCCGGTTGGAGTGCAGGGAGTTCCTCGACGGTGTCGAGGGGCCGTGGAGCGCCCAGGTGCGCGACGAGGTCGTGGTCGTCAACTGCGCCCGGGGCGGGCATGCGATCGAAAAGTGGATCGATCCGGCCTTCGACGCCGACCTCTGGGACCGCTGCCGCGACGTGCTGATCCCGGCGGCCGGCCTGCGGCCGGACCAGGTGCGGGTCGTGTATCACAAAGCGGCGAATCAGTTCACGACCTCGGGCGGCTCCGTGAAGCCTCCCTATCCCGACCCGGGCAGCGACTACCACGCCTTCATCGCCAACCTCGACCGCTTCGCCGAGCGGGTCGTCGACGCATTTCCCTCGCTCCAGGCCGTGTACACGTCGTCACGCATCTACGGCGGCTTCACGACCAACGCCGGCCGCGGCGAGCCGCTCAGCTACGAGGAGGGGCACGCGCTCAACACGTGGCTCGCCGACCACCCGGCGGTGCGCGGCGTGTGGTTCGGGTGGGGCCCGTACCTATGGGCGCCCGCGTGCGAAACGGGAGGCACGAACGGGTCGGGGCGCTGTTGGGAGTTGGACGACTACCAGGCCGACCGCGTCCATCCGTCGGCGGCCGGACAGCAGAAGGCCGCGCTCATGATCCACGAACGGTTCCTGCGCGAGGCCTGGTACCGGCGTTGACCGGGCCGGCGGGGCGCTCCGCTAGAACACCTGCGACGGCCGCGCCGTCAGGGTTCCGAGAAGCAAGCCGGTCACCAGCGCGAAGGCCACGAGCAGCATGGCGAGCGCGCCCTGCACGCCCACGATGACGTCCTGCGCGATGAGGCTGCTCATGCTGCGGAACCCCAGGCTGCCCGGCACGAGCAGCAGGATGCCGGGGAGCAGGCAGGAGAGCACGGGGATGTTGGCCCACCGCGAGGCGGCGTTTGCGGCCGTGGCGACCACCCACGCCGCCAGCGCGGTCGCGAGCCCCACC
>RFGQ01000826.1 GCA_003695865.1 Gemmatimonadota bacterium
ACACACGCGGCCCGGCGGGGGCCCCCGGCCCGCCCCCGCCCGTGCGCGTGCCCGGTGCACCCGTCTCACGCCCGAACCGCTCCCCGACCCCGCTCGCCGCCACGTCGAGCACGGCCCGGACCGCGTAGCGAGCGGCAGCCATGCGGCCCGCCCGGGCGCGCCGCTCGGCGACGCGCGCCAGCGTGGCTTCGACCAGATCCTCGCCGTAACGCAGCCGGCGCTCCCGGGGGTGCAGCAGCAGGGCCGTGCGCAGCGCCCGCGCGATCCACGACCCGGCGCCCGTCCCGGGCCCGGCGCTCACGGTGCCTCCTGCGCCAGGTTCGAGGCCCGGGCGACCCCGAGCAGGCGCTCGAGCCGTGCGGTCTCGGCCCGGGCCACCGCCAGTCCCAGGGGCGTCGCGCGGTAGGTGCGGCGGCGGCGCCCGGCCCGCCCGGGCGGCCCGTCGTCGAGTTCCTCGAGCAGCCCGCGCTCGACCATGCGCGCCAACGTCGTGTAGAGCGTGCCGGGCAGGAGCGTGTCGGCGCCGCCGGTCTTCTCGTCGAGCGCCCGCATCATGCCGTAGCCGTGGAGGGCCTCGGTGCCGAGCGCCAGGAGAACGTGGTATTCGGGAGCGGTGAGCGGCAGAAAGTCTTCGGGACGCGGGTCCATGGGGCCTCCAGAATCTTCGGAAGCGTCTGCGTGACGGCCGCCGCCGGCCGCCGGAACCACCGGCCGCCCGAACCACCGGCCGCCCGAACCGCCGGCCGCCACAGCCGCCGCTATATCATGTTATTCGATATATTGTCTGTCAAGATATACGCGCCGCTCCCATCGCTTCCCTCAGACCCAGCCCCGCGCCCGGAACGCGCGCAGCGTCTCGGCCCAGCGGGCCATGTCGTCGGGCATGCCGAGCGACAGGCGGTTGTAGCCGAGCATGGGCGGGAACGGCCGACCCACCCGGATGCCCTGCTCGCGGAACCGCGCGATGTACTCACCCAGGTCGGCCCGGCCGATCTGGTGCATCACGAAGTTGGTCGAGCTCGGCAGGTACCCGAGTCCAAGTTCGTCGAGCGTCTCGGTGACCACGGCCAGCGAGCGGCGGTTGAGGTCGAGGCTCGCGCGCACGTGCGCCTCGTCGTCGAGCGAGGCCAACGCGGCGGCCAGCGCAAGCTGGTTCGCGTTGTTGTGACCGATGAACTCCTCGAGGCGGGCCACCGTGTCGGCGTGCGCGATCCCGTAGCCCAGACGCATCCCCGCCATCCCGTAGACCTTCGAGAAGGTGCGGGCGACGAGCAGGTTGGGCCGCTGATCGATCCACTTCACGGCCGACCAGTAGCCCGGATCGTCCACGAACTCGAAGTAGGCCTCGTCGACGATGAAGAACACGCTTTCCGGCGCGTCGACGATCCAGTCGTCGATCTCGGCGCTCGGCGTCAGGGTGCCGGTGGGGTTGTTGGGATTGCACAGATAGACCACCGACGGCCTGCGTTCCGCCTCGGCCTCGCCGCGCATGCGGGCCACGTCGTGGGCGTAGCGGAAGTCGAGCGGCACCTTGACGAGCCGGTAGGGGAAGGGCTCGCGGTAGCGCGGCACGTCTTCGAACGTGGGGTCGGCGACGACCAGCCGGGCGCGGGGCTGCGCGAGCGCCTGCACCGCCATCTGCAGCACCTCGGTCGAGCCGTTGCCCAGCACGATGTTCTCGGGCTGCACGCCGTGGCGCTCGGCCAGGCGCGCGACGAGCGCGTCGCGGCGCTCGCGGGGATAGCGGTTGGCCTCGTCCAGGGCGGCCGCCACCGCCTCGCGCGCCCGGGGGCCGAGGCCGAGGGGGTTCTCGTTGGCGTTGAGCAGCACCTCGCCGGACCGGCCCGGACGCTGCCGTGCGCGAGGCGGGCGAGTATGGCGCGGGCGGCGCTCGGCGTGCACCGACGCCGCGGCGGCGGGTGAGAGGCCGGCGAGCGACGCGAGCGCTCCGGCGCGAAGGAAATGCC
>RFGQ01000827.1 GCA_003695865.1 Gemmatimonadota bacterium
CCCCCGGGGCCCTCATGACGGCCCACCCGCGTCGTGCGCGCCTCCGCGGAGCTGCGCTCTGGCGTCCCGCAGCGCGGCGTCCAGGCGCCGGCCGAGCCAGACCTGTGAAGCCAGTAGCGCCACCACCCACGGAAAGAGGATTTCCGGTGCCAGTCCGTCGGGGAACAGCTCCCCGGAACGGAACCAGTGATAGGCGAGCCACGCGCCGAGCCCGGCGCCGAGCAGCGTCGCCACGACCCCCGCGGCGCCCATGTCACGCCCCGTGCGGAGCGCCTGGTAGAGCAGGCCCGCGGTAAGGACCACCGAAAGGGCTGCGAGAATGATCGTCATGAGGGGCCTCCGTCGAGCGGGTGAGAGTGGTCGGCCGGATCAGTGGGCGACGACCGGGCCGCCGGGCGCGCCGGCGGCATCGAGGCAACGCTTCAAGCGATAGATAGCAGCAACGAATGACGCAAATCCCCCGAACTTTGCGAGTTGCCCGGTGAACGCCAGGAGGGAGGCGATGTTGCGCGCCTTGGCGGCGGCGATCGCGGCCCGCCCCGCGCGGATCGCGTCCGAGTACGTGTTCTGCGCGTCGAAGAACTTGGCGATCAGGCCCCAACCACCCACGTAGGTGGCGACCGCGGCGAGCCCGGTGCCCACGACCGCCAGCCATTCGCCGACACAGTCCGGCGCAGCGGCGGGCGGCGCGGGCACCGTCGCGTCGAGGGCCGCGAGGCACGCCGGGGTGGCGGGGATGGCCGCGAGGGCCGCCTGCCCCGGGTCGGCCGAGGGCACGGGAATGAGGGGAGCCGTCTCGGCCGACGCGCGCGAGACGAAGATGCCCGACCCGAGCAGGGCCGCGGCGAGCAGAATGGTCGACCGGGTGCGCATGGTGTCCTCCTTCGATGAAGTGATCGGGAGGTGAGACCCACGCTAGCCGGCCCTCCGGGGTGCCGACATGATCGGATGAGCCCGCCTGGGGTCGGGCTCCGGACCCTGGACCGCGACGCCCGGCCGCTCCATCCGCTCGATCCTGAAGCCGGCGAGAGTTTTCCCGCTTGAGGTACGCATATCGGGAATCGAACCAGGATTCCCCTGCTTTCCGACACACGGGGTATGGAAACCTGCACACCCGGGAAAACGATTCGAAAAACAGGATATAGAATAGCCAGCGTGAGTTATGTGAAATTTGATCCGCGAATCGAGCCAGCCATGCACCGAGTACCGTCCGCCTTCCTAACAGCGTTGTGCCTTCTGCTTGTCACCTCTTCATCTTCATCACACGAGCTTCTCGCGCAGCAAGCGATAAACGAGGACCTCGTTTCGGACCTACCTCGTCGCGAACTCCAAGTAGGCGACCTGGCTCGGACCTTTCGGGTTTACCTACCCCCTCAAAGGGCCGAAAAACCAGCACTTGTGATCGCGCTGCATGGATCCTCTGGCGGGGCACCCCAATCCCGTTTCGTGTTGGGTCCTTCCCTCGAAAGAATCGCCGATACGGAGGGACACATCGTGGCCTATCCATACGGAATGCCAGGGTGGAACGGATGTGCGCGAGGGTCACGAAACGCGGCCAAACTGAATGGCGTCGACGATGTCGCCTTCATCGAACACCTGATCGATGACATGGCGACCACCTACGGGATCGATCGCGAAAAGGTGTTCGTGCTGGGGTATTCCGGAGGTGGCCACCTCGTGTATCGACTTGCGCTCGAACGGCCGCATCTATTCGCCGGATTCGCGGCGATGTTGATGGTCCTTCCCGCCCCCGAAAGCCTGGATTGCGACCCGTCGGGCGAACCGGTCTCCATCATGATAATGAACGGGACCGCCGATCCGGCGGTGCCGTTTGAAGGCGGAGTTGTCCCCCGGAATTCGGAAGACGTGCCATATGACCGGTTTCTATCGACTCCTGAGACGTTTGAGTACTGGGCCGAGCTGGCGGGCCTAGACGGTGAACCAACCCTCACCAAGATCCCAGATCTTGCCCCCGACGACGGATCAACCGTCGACGTGCAGACGCTCGCTTCAACGCCTTTCGAGGTCGCCTTGGTCGTGGTGCACGGCGGCCAACACCGGATCCCGGGCCAGCGCCAACCCCCGGGGAGCGAGATGCCTGTCAATCGGGATGCCGACGCTGTGGAAATGGTCTGGGAGTTCTTTAGTCGCCGCCTGATCCGGTAACCCTTTGGCGTATCCTATTCGCCGGTACACGAGATCCGAACAGAATCACCCCAGATGTGGATCCAATCGTCCCACACCTACACCTAGTCCGCCTCCGCCAGGCTCGGTCCTCGCCAGCTCCGACTCTGCCTCCCATATGCCGGGGAGCCGGCTGATGTTCGCCGCGATCAGCATCAACCGGCCCTCCGGGGTGCCGACATGATCGGATGAGCCCGCCGCGGGTCCGGCTCCGGACCCTGGACCGCGACGCCCGGCCGCTCCATCGTTGGTGCCCACGCTCAACCCCGGTGGCGCATGTTCACGCTCATCTCCTTTCTGGTCCTCGTGGTGCTGGACCTGCTCGTCGTCCGAACCGGTGCGATCGCGCTCCAGATGACCGGGCTCTCGGAGGAGGTGGCGTCGTTCCAGGCCCGCTCGGCCTTCACCGGTGCGGGGTTCACGACCTCGGAGTCCGAAGCGCTCATGGACCACCCGGTCCGGCGCCGCATCATCGCCACGCTCATCGGCCTCGGCGGACCCGGCCTGGTGAGCACCCTCGCGTCGCTCATCATCTCGTTCACCCAGGAAGGGTCGCACCAGGACCGGCTCATGGTGCTCGTCGCCGGCCTGGTCGTGATCTGGGTCTTCGCGAGGAGCGCCTGGTTCAACCGACTCGTGACGGCGGCGATCCAGCGGCTGCTGGCGCGCTTCACCACGCTCGACCTTAAGGATTACGCGGGTCTCCTGAACCTGAAGGGACCCTACACGGTCGCCGAACTCGAAGTGGACGAGGGCGACTGGCTGGCGGCGCAGACGCTCAGGGATCTGCAGCTCGCCGCCGAGGGCGTGGTGGTGCTCGCCGTGCGCAAGGCCGACGGCACCTTCGTGGGCGCTCCGTCGGGCGAGCACCGCCTGGCTGCCGGCGACGTGCTCGTCGCGTACGGACGCTCGGAGCGGCTACAGGAACTTGCGGTGCGGCGGGCTCACGACCGCAGAGCCGTGGAGGAGGCCCGGGAAGCGTTCCGCCAGGAGGCCGCGCGGGAAGGAACGGTCTGACGCGAGCCTCGCGGCCCGGCCCTTCAGGCGTCGCCGCCGCGGGAGCGGGGCAGCGGGATGTACTCCACGCTCGGCTGACGGCGCACGGGTTGGGCGAACAGGCCCATCAGCCGCACCAGGGGCTCGGGCATCTCGGTCGACACCGGCAGCCCGAGCGCCTTCGCCTCGGCGGCGGTGAGCGGATAGTCGTGCGTGGTCGTCCCCGTAGCGAGCTGGTCGGCCACGCGCTCGGCCGCCTCGCGGCCCAGCTTGGGCTCGAGCAGCTCCACCACCGCACCCCGCACCTGGTCGATGGCCATCCTCGCCTGATCGGCCAGAATCAGCGTCTGGTCGTCGACCCGCTCGACGGGCTTGCGCTCCACCGCGCGCAGCACCGAGGCGGCGGCCGTCTGCCCGAGCTGGGGATCCACGGGACCCAGCACGGCGTGTGGGCTGAGCACGATCTCGTCGGCCGCGAGAGCCAGCAGCGTGCCGCCCGACATCGCGTAATGGGGCACGAACACCGTCACCCGCGCCGGGTGCGCGGCAAGCGCGCGCGCGATCTGCAACGACGCGAGCACCAGGCCGCCCGGGGTGTGCAGCACCAGGTCGATCGGCACGTCGTCCTCGGTGAGCTGGATCGCACGCAGCACC
>RFGQ01000828.1 GCA_003695865.1 Gemmatimonadota bacterium
ATCGGCGCGGCACATGGGCGGCGGCGGGCAGGGCCCCCACACCGCCAGCAGGGCGGTGATGTCGGCGGCGTTGACCACCCCGTCGCCGGTGAGGTCCGCGCGCTCGACGGCCGCGGCGATCGCGGCCACGGCGATCAGCGCCGCGGGCGTCACGGCCGGCCCCCGCGGGTAAACAAGCAGGCGTCGCTCAGGCAGTGCGGGCTGAACCAGACGCGTTCGGCGTGACGCCTGGCGTTGCTCCGGCCCTTGGGATGATATCCGCCGCCCGACGACCAAGCGTACGTCGTCCACCCGTCGGGCGGGTCGTGTTCGCCGTCGAGCCCGCACAGCGCGATGCGCACCGACGGGCGCCTCCCGTATTCGACGGCCCCGGACAGGACATCGCGCGAGACGCCGGCCGACTCGACCGCGTAGATGTCTTTGTCGCGGCCGGTGCTGTGCGCATACGGCGGGTCGAGGAAAACCGCCGCGACTGCGCTGCTCGGGCCGCTGGTCCCGAAAAGGCAGGCGTCTGTGACGCACCTCGACCAGTCGCCGCACAGGATCATCACACGCCGCAGCCTCAACGACAGGTCGCGCATGACCGAACGAATATCTTCTCTGGCCATCACGTGGACGCCATTCTTGCATGACACTTTCGGCTTCCGCGCGTGCGCTTTGTGGCCCCATGCACCGCCGATCCACTGGGAGAGCCCCCACACCCACCAGCCGGCCAGGCGGGCGTCGAAGAACCTGGGATCGGCGCGAAGGCGGCGGGTCACGCCGCGCCTCGCCGCGATGATCGCCGAGTGCCTCGCGTGCAGGTCCAGCTCGTTGATCCAGTCGTCGGCGTGTCGCGCCACGTCGTCGGGCGCGTCGCGCACGGCGCGCCAGAAGTTGGTCAGCAGACCGTCGGAGTCGTTGACGATCTCGCGCCCGCGCACGTCCGGGCGGGCCAGCAGCACGGCCAGGGACCCGGCGAAGGGCTCGACGTAGGCGTCGACGCGGCCGAAGCGCCGCCACACCTCGCCCGCGATGCGGCGCTTGCCCCCGAAGTAGGGGAAGGGCGCCGCGACCGCATTGGCCCCCGGCGCAGTCGTCACGATCCGCCCC
>RFGQ01000829.1 GCA_003695865.1 Gemmatimonadota bacterium
CTTCTACACCCACTACCGCCGCTTCCGGGCCGCCGGGCGCGCCGCGCCCTCGGCCGTGGCCGCCACGTACGATGCCGTGGGACGGTCGCTGTGGCTGGACGGCGTGGCCACGGCGGCCGCGTTTCTGGCGGCGGGCCTGACCGAGTTTCCGGGCCTGGCTGAGCTGGGCGTGATCGCCGGCGCCGGGCTGCTGATCTGTCTGGCCGCCATGTACGTGCTCTTTCCCGCGCTTCTCGTCGTCGCGGACCGTCGCGTTCCGCAGGCGTTCGGCCTGGGTCCCGACGGGGCCGCGCGCCTCGTGCCGGTCATCGCGCGTGCGCCTCGCGGACGCACCGGAACGATCGCCCTGGCTGCGGCCGGGCTGATCACCGTCGGTGGGTTCGCATTCGGCGAATACGAGTTCAACACGAATCTGCTCGACCTCCAGGCCGGCGACGGAGAGGCCGGGGTCTGGCAGCGCCGCCTCATGGAGGTCGACGATCGCGCCCGTTTCGCGGTGGCGCTCTACCGCGACCGCTCCGCCTTCGAGCGGGCCCGGGAGCGCTTCGAGGCCCTGCCCGAGGTGAGGCGCACCGAAGCCGCGTTCCCGGCCGGCGAAGCGTCGCGCAGGGCGGCGCTGGCTCCGCTGTGCGCGCGGGCCGGCGCGCTGGAGGTGCGCATGGGGAGGGGACGCACGGAAGGCCCCGCGGCCGCGGCGGGCGGGAGGGAAGCGTCCTCTGCCGTCGCGGTCCAGCCGGGCCACGCCCGCGCGCTGCGTAGGGAGCTGTTCGCGCTCAGGAGCGACCTGCGCCGCTTCGCCCGACGCAGCGACGAGGCCGAGCAGGCGCTGCGGGGGTTCGAAGACGGCGTCACGCGCCTGTACCGGTCGCTGGGGACGCTCGATCCGGCCGAAGCGGATCGAAGCGTGGCCGCGGTCGAGGCGCGGATGGGGCGGGCCCTGGAGTCGGTCCGCGGTCGGGTCGTCGGGCTGCTCTGTCCACCTCCGCTCGATCTCGATCGGGTGCCGCCCCCGCTGCGTAGCCGCTTCGTCGGACGCGACGGGAGCCTCGCGCTCTACATCTATCCCGAGGGGGACGTGTGGAGTGGGGAGGGGAGCGCACGCTTCGTGAGGGCGCTGCGCACGGTCGACGCGAACGTCTTCGGCGGGGTCGTCAGCTTCCACGACAACGCCGCGGCGATGATCCGCAGCTTCGCGGAGGCGGCTGCCCTGTCGGCGGGCGTCATCGGCCTGCTGCTGCTGCTTTTCATGGGGTCGCTGCGCGGTGCGGCGCTCGCGGCCATCCCGCTCGTGGTCGGCCTCGGGGCACTGCTTGGCGTGATGCGCTGGCTGCGGCTCGGGCTGGAGTGGAACCTCGCGAGTTTCTTTGCGGTCCCCATTCTCATCGGCATCGGGATCGCAGGAGGTATTCACGTGGTGCGCGCGCACGACACGGGTTCGAGCGAGACCCTGGAAGGAGCCATGGAGGGCGTCGTGTTCAGCGCGCTGACCACCATCATCAGCTTCGGGATGCTCGGATTCGCGCGCCATCAGGGGATGGCGATGCTTGGCTCGATCGTCGCCGTGGGCGTGGGGTTGAACCTGCTGGCGACGCTCTACGTGCTGCCCGCCGCGCTGCAACGGTGGGGCGCCGGGCGCGACCGTGGCGACTCGTCGGCCGGTTCCGGCCCGCCCGCCCACCGGGGCCCTGCCGCCGGTACGGCGGCCGTGGGGACCGTCGTCCTGGCGGCGGCGCTCCTCGCGCCCGCCGGCTTGCAGGCGGCCGGCCCCGACCGCGGGGTCGCCGCCGACACGGCGGTCGTCGTGATGGTGAAGCCCGGCGACCCCGCCGCCACGCCCGACCTCGCGCGCGACTTCCTGGACAGACTCGGAGCCTACCTACAGGAGGCGCGCGCTTTCGGGGAGCGGCCCGTGCGGGTCCGCATCACCAACCGGCGTGACGAAGCGCGCGCCCTGCTCGACGACCCGGCCACGGTGGCGGCGTTCGTGCCGGTGGGACTGTTCCTCGAACTCGAAGCCCGCCGACCCGGGAGGCTGCGGGCGCTCCTCACCATCCCCCGCTTCGGGTCCGACGTGGATCATGTTTCGCTGCTCGTCCGGCGCGACGGCCCCGAGCGCGTCGACGCCCTGACAGGCGCCGAGGTGGCCGTGCACTTCGATCCCGATACCCTCTTCCTGCGCCGCGTGGTCGGCGTGGGTGGGCGGCAGTTGCCCGGCGTGCGGCTGCGGCCCGTCGAGAACCTGGCCGACGCGGTCTTCGACCTCGTAGACGGAGCCCCGGGCGCTCCGGCCGGCATCCTGGTCGACGACGAGCTCCTCGCCTTCTTCCGGGACGACGACCTCGTGTGGCCCGAGCTGCGCGTCCTGTGGCGGTCTTCGGAGCTGCCCAGAGACGTGGTGGTGACCGTGGGTGAGGACGGGGCGGCCGCGTCGGAGACGTTCGCCCGCGCGCTTCGTGCCATGCCCGGCTCCGACGCCGGGCGCGCGCTGCTCGAGCTCATGGACTCGGCCGGCTTCGCGCCGCTGGATCGTGCGCGGCTGGACGAGGCCGCACGGCTCTACCGGGAGGGGCGGTGAGCGTGCGGGCGGGGCGTGGGGCCGCGGCCGCCGTCGCGGCACTCACGCTGGGCGCGTGCGGCATCCCGTCGTCCACGCTTGCCCCGCCTTCCCCGGCCGCGAGCGCTTCCGCCGCCGAGGCCGCAGCGCTCGAGGCCGCGGCGAGTGAGGCGTTCGCGCGCCGGCCGCGCACGAGCGAGAGTGTGCGCCGGGCCTACCAGGCCATGGCCCGGGCCGCGCGATCGAGCGACCCCGGCGACCCGGCGCGTTACGACCGGTTGTGGCTGGCGGCGCGCTACGCGCTGTGGCTCTCGGCCCGGGAGCCGGGCAAGGACGAAGCGTGGGCCGACTCGGCCCTCGTATTCCTGAACACGGCCGTCGAGGCCGACTCCACCCGGGTGGAAGGGTACTACTACCGCGCGATCGCGGCGGGCCGCTTCGCGCAGGACCACAAGCTTCGCGGGCGGGCGGCCATGGTGCAGGTGCGCGAAGACGGCCGCCGGGCGGTGGCCCTGGATCCGACCTACGACGGGGGCGGGCCCCACCGGGTGCTGGGGGCGCTGTACCTCAGAGCCCCCGGGCCGCCGGCGGGGGTGGGCAGCCTGCGGCGCGCGCTGCAGCACCTGGAGCGGGCGCGGGAGCTGGGCCCGGATCAGCCCGACAACCTGCTCTTCCTGGCCGAGGCCTACCTCGAAGACGACCGCCCCAAGGC
>RFGQ01000830.1 GCA_003695865.1 Gemmatimonadota bacterium
ATCGGCGCCGGCCGCCGCACACACCCCCGCATCTGCGGCGCCTGTGGACAGCACGATCGAGGACCACGCACCCGACTGGAAGGTCCACGTGCCGTCGGCCGCACGCACGCCGTAGCCGCCCGTCTCGCCCTGGTCCAGGGCCGTCAGTCCGGGCATGTGCACGCGTGCCTGGAGCGCCTGCGCGTCACACACCCCACCCATCGCCATGGGCACACGCACCGCGAACTCGTCGCCCTCCGCCAGCAGCATCCCACCCCGCGCCGCGCCGCGGATCTCGGAAGCGATGATCTGCGTGAACGAGCGCACGCTCTCCTGCGCGTAGCTGCGCTCCGCGACCGTCGCGTAGAAGTCGTTCTGGACCAGAAAGACCGTCGAGACGAGGATGACGATGATCGCCGAAAGGGTCAGGGCGATGAGCGCTTCGAGAAGCGTGAAGCCCGCCTCCCGCCACGGATCACCGGTTACCAGGCGCGCGCCGCGTACACGGTCCCGGCGAAGCCGGGACCGAGCGAATCGGCCGCGATGAGGGCCACGTCCACCTGGCGGAGGACGGCGGTCACGTCCTGGACGGTGATCGTGCAAACGTAGGTCCTTCCTCTGAACGCCAGCGTGTCGGCCGTGCTCCCCGGCGTCAACGAGTCGAAGGGAAGCACGTCGAGGGAGTCCAGTTTGACCTGGCCCGCCACGCTGACTTCCGAGCGAAGCGCCGCACGCTCCATCTGTACGGAGAGCGTGCCGGTGAGTCGGATGACCATCAGCACGCCGACCGAGAAGATGATCAGCGCGCCTACGACTTCGATGAGCGTGAACCCCTCTCTGGATCCGGTCACGAAACTGGCGGCGTCTCCACCGGCTAGCCCTCTCTCTGGACTCGAGCCGCTCCCATGCTGTTGAACGACACCTCGTACGCTACACCGCCCGCCACGAAGCGGGCCACCCCCAGGGCGCCACCCGCCCCGGTAAGGTCGCCAACGCCCCGCGACGAGAACGCGAGCGTATCTCCCTGCAGGCGGAGGTCGACGGTGTCGAGCGGCACGTCGGCGTCCTGCCCGAACGCGCGCCGCACGATCGTCGTGCCGGACGCCGGAAGTTCTATCGTGTACAGGCGGTTCGCTTCGTCGAAGCGTACCACCGCGGTCTCACGTGCTCGGAGCGCGCTCGTGCGCGCCAACGCGAGGTCGCGCCCGAAAACCTTCGCGGCACGCTGTGCGGCGGTCCGGGCCTGGTAACCGGCGAAGACCCCGGACGCGATCGACAGCGTCACCGCGATGAGGAGCACGACCACGACCATCTCGAGAAGCGTGAAGCCCGCTTCGTCGTCGTGTGCCATTGTTCAAAGATCTTACAACCTGCCCGCGCCCTCAACAAAAAACGATTCGAAGGCCGCCCCCTGCACCACCCGGACCGAAGCAGTACTTTTCCGCGATGCTCCGCACCCACCTGCGCCTGCCGCTGCCGATGGTGATCGGCGCCCTGCTCGGCCTTTCGGGCCTGCCTGCGCCCGTCCACGCCCAGACGGACGGCCTTCGCGTGGCCGCCGAGGTGTCGCTGCGAGTCGGCGCCACCCGGGTTGCCGGCGCGTCGCGCACGGTCGTGGGCGGCGGCGCGTCCCTGCTGCTGGGCGACCGATTCTCCCTCGGCGGCGCCGGCTTCGGTCTTACCCGCACCGTGGGGCTCGGCGCCGACGCGGACGCCCTCGATCTCCGCGTGGGCTACGGCGGCGTCGACATGGCCTGGATTCTGGCCTCGAGCCGGCGTTTGAGCGTTTCGGGCGCGTTGCTCGTGGGCGCCGGGAACGGCGAGGTCCGCAGCGCAGCGACGGGCGCCGAACTCGGCTTCGACAACTTTCTGGTCTTCGAACCCGGTCTCCGACTGGGGCTGGTGGTTGCAGGCCCCGTGCGCCTCGACCTTCGGGCGGGGTATCGCTGGACGACGGGCGTGGGCGACCTCCCCTCGGTGGACGGAGACGACCTCGAAGGCTACATGGCCGACGTCGGGCTCACCGTCGGCCACCGCCGATGACGCCCGAGAGGGCCTTTCCCCTTCGGGTTGCGGGAGTCGACTGCGGCTCCAACGCCATCCGCTTCCTCGCCGCCGAGTTCAGCGCGCCGGGCAAGGGCACCATCGTGCACCAGGAGCGCGTGCCGGTGCGACTCGGCCACGAGGTCTTCCTGTCGGGCACGCTCAACACCGACGCGATCGCAGCGGCGGTCGCCGCCTTCCGGGGCTTCGCGCAACAGCTCGAACGGTTGGCCGTCGACGGCTACCGGGCCGTCGCCACCTCGGCGGTCCGCGAGGCGCGCAATCGCGACGTGCTCCTCGATGCCGTGCGGGCGGAGGCCGGGCTGGAACTCGAGGTCATCACCGGCACGGAGGAGGCGCGCCTGGTCCACCGCGCGGTCACGCACCGGCTCGACCTCTCGGGCGGCAAGTGGGTGCTCGTCGACCTGGGTGGAGGCTCCGTCGAGGTCTCGCTCGTCGACGACGCGGGCATGTTGTGGACGGAGTCGCACACCATCGGGACCGTGCGGCTGCTCGAGGTGCTGCAGGACAGCGCACACGAGCCGGTGCGATTCCGCCGGCTCGTGGACGAGTACCTCAACGCGCTGCGCGTGCCCGCACCGGCCCAGTACTGGGAGCCCGCCGGCCTGATCGCGACGGGCGGCAACATCGAGGCGCTCGCGGAGCTCGCCGGGGCACCGCGTGACGAGAAGGGCGCCGCGACCCTGAAACTCGCCGACCTCGAGGCCGCGATCGAGCGCCTTTCGGCGCTCGGCTACGAGGAACGGATCGAACGCCTGGGCCTGCGCCCCGACCGGGCCGACGTCATCCTGCCGGCCGCCATGGTCTACCACCGAGTCGCCGCGCTCGTGGGAGCCGGCGAGATCGTGGTCCCCCATATCGGCGTCAAGGAGGGCCTGCTGCTCGACGCCGTCGACCGCCTGGTTTCGGACGTGCTCTACCGGGCCGAACATGCCCGCGTCGTACGCCAGGGAGCGGTCAGTCTGGGGCGGCGCTACATGTTCGACGAGGCGCACGGGCTACACGTGGCCGACCTCGCGTTGCATCTCTTCGACGCGCTGCAGGATCTGCATCGCCTGGGCGCACACGAGCGGACCATACTCATGGCCGCGGCGATCCTGCACGAGATCGGCAGCTTCATCGCACACAAGAAGCACCACAAGCACTCCCACTACATCATCTCGCGCTCCGAGCTGCCCGCGCTCTCGTGGTACGATATGCAGCTCGTGGCGCTCGTCGCCCGCTACCACCGCGGCGCCGACCCGAGCGAGCGCCATCGCGACTTCGCCGCGCTCGACCCCGACCACCGTCGCGTGGTGCGCCGCCTTTCAGCCCACCTTCGGCTTGCCGACGCTCTCGAC
>RFGQ01000077.1 GCA_003695865.1 Gemmatimonadota bacterium
CCCGAAGGTGGCGACCAGCGTGAGCGCGGGTCCTACGCCGAGCAGGGTCGAAGACAGGAATCCCCGCTGCTGCTCCACGGGCATCTGCAGGAACTGCTCGCTGAACAGGGCCGGGCTCAGGAACACCAACGCGATGACCACCATCGCGGTGCCGCGCGTGAGCACGAAGTCGAACAGCGCCCGGGGCGCGTAGGCGGCCAGCACACGCGCGCTCATTCGCCCAGCGCCTCCTCGAAGGCGGCTTCGAGCCGGCTCCGCCTGGGGTAGAAAGCCCTCACCGTCGCGCCGCGCTCGATGAGGGTGCGCAGGCCGCGGTTGAGTTCCGCGGGCGTCGCGGTGACCTCCCAGGCGCTCCCTGCGCCCTGCGGGGTCGAGGTGACCGCCGCGCCGGAGAACGCCTCGGCCACCGCCGCCTCGAGCGCCTCGCCCCCTCCCTCGAGCACCACGAGGTAGGCCTCACGTTCGCCCACCGGGGGGTGGTGACCGAGCTCCGCGATGCGGGTGACGCGGCCGCGGTCCAGGATGGCCACGCGGTCGGCCAGGCGCTCGAGTTCGTCCAGGTTGTGCGAGGCGATCAGGATCACGCGCTCGGGCGAGCGCAGCCCTTCGACCACGTCGCGGAAGCGCCGGGTCCACACCGGGTCCAGCCCGTGGGTAGGCTCGTCGAGCACGACCAGGGGCGAGTCGCTCAGCAGAGCCTGAGCGATCCCCAGTCGCTGCCGGTTCCCCTTGGAGAGCTGGTTCACCGACTTGCCGATCTGGTCTTCGAGCCCGAGGGCGGCCACCGCCTGCTCGATGCGGGCTGGGCGCTCCGACCGGGCGAGCCCGCTCAGCACCGCGAAGCGGCGGAGCGCCCCCCGCACCCTCCACCACCCCGGCATCGTGACGATCTCGGGCACGTAGGCCGCTCCGTGCCGCTCGACCCAGCGGCGCGGAGCACCGTCCTCGACGAGCACCCGCCCCTCGGTGGGCCGCAGGAAGCCGAGTACCAGGTTGAGCAGCGTCGACTTGCCGGCCCCGTTGGGGCCCGCGATGCCGAGCACCTCTCCCGGTGATGCCTCGAGAGAGAGCCCGTCGAGGGCGAGCGTCGTGCGCGGAGGGAGCACACTGCGGTAGAGCTTTCGCACGTCGTCGAATCGGATCACGGGACCTCTCGGGTTTGCGGGGTCCGCCGGAGCCCGGTCTCCACGCAGCGCGCTCGGGGGCTCGGCGCCTCCGGCCGGTGAGGGCCGGCCGGCGAGGGCGGGCGGCCGCGGGCTTTCGACGCTCCATGGTCGGCTCCGGGTCCGGTCCGCGCAATGACTTCGTGAACACCCTTCCGCCGCGTGGCGTGGGCTGCTTATCTTCCGGGGCACGCATGCACCGCCCTCGCGGGGTCCTCCCACGGGGGCGGTTGTCGTTATTCCCGGCCCGCCCCGGGCCTCCGCCCATCCGGAGCAGGACGCTCTCTCATGCTGGACGACATTCGCGCCCGTATCGACGCCGAGATCGAGAAGCTCACCTACGAGCTGAACGTGGAGCTCCCCGAGCGGATCAACAAAGCGGTGGAGCTCGGCGACCTGCGGGAGAACGCCGAGTACAAGTCGGCCCTCGAACGGCAGCAGTTCGTGCAGGCGCGCATCGGCCATCTGCAGGAGCGGATGTCGGAGCTGTCGAAGATCGACGTCGACGACATGCCCTACGATCGGGTCGGCTTCGGATCGAAGGTCGAGCTGCACGATCACTTCATGGAAGAGACGCTCTCGATCACGATCGTGGCGGGCGACTTCATGGACCTGGATGCCGGACACGTGTCGGTCGCCTCGCCCATCGGCCGGGGACTTCTGGGGGCCCGCAAGGGTGACGAGGTGGTGATCGAGCTCCCCGTGGGCGAGCGGCGCTTCACGGTGATCGACCTGGTCACGCTGCCCCAGCAGCTCGAGGCGGAAGGCGACTGAGCCACCGCGGGCCGCCGCCCCGGCGGCCCCGTCCGGCGGCCCCGGCCGCCCCCGTCGCCAAGTGGGTGGGGCGGCCGCCTCACCGAGCCACCGCCCGTCCCGGTCGTCTCAGGCGCTCCCGGCCTGCTCCACCCAACGCACGAGGTCGCGCATCTCCTCGGGAGCGATCCAGTGCCCGGCGTCGTAGTCGCGCACCGTGAGGTCGGCCCCCACCGCCCTCAGGGCGTCGCGGCCCCGGCGCGCCAGCGCGTGCGGGATCGCCGGATCGTTGAGCCCGTGGCCCCAGAAGATGCGCGTGCCCGCCACGGCTTCGCGGGTGACCGGCACCGCTTCGTCACGAGCCAGGAAACCCGAGAGGTTCGCCACAAGCCGCACCCGCCCCGGGCGCGTGAGCGCATAGGCGAGCGAGGTGGTGCCCCCCTGAGAGAAGCCGCCCAGCACGAGGGGCCCTGGAGGCGCGTCGAGCAGCGAGGGCACGGCTTCGAGGAAGCGGTCCAGGCGGTCGAGGCTCAGGCGTAGCGTGTCGGACACCACCTGGTCTTCGCGCTGATAGCGGTACCATGCCCAGCCGGCCCCGTAGCCCCAGTGAGCGCCGGGATGCGGGGCGTTGGGGGTCACGAGCGTCCAGCCCTGCGGCAGCTCGCGGGCCAGCGGCAGCAGGTCGCGCTTGTCGGTACCGCGCCCGTGCAGCAACACGAGGAGCGGCGCGCCCGCCACCGGCGTCTCCGGTGCGCGGAGTTCATAATCGAGCAACGGCGCCTCCCGGCGGGATTGGAACCCGGGGCTTCAGGGCAGCGCGCGCAGACTCCGCTCGATCTCGGCGCGCCGCGGTTCGAGCCACCCGGGAAGCTGCAACGCCGAGCCCAGCCGGTCGAGGGGCTCGTCGACGTCGAAGCCCGGGCCGTCGGTCGCCAGCTCGAGCAGCATACCGTCGTGCATTCTGAAGTATATACTGCGGAAGTACTTGCGCTCCTGCACGTGGGTCACGGGCACGCCAAGCTCCAGGATGCGCTCGCGCCAGGCCAGTTGGGTCTCGCGGTCGGGCACGCGGAAAGCGACGTGGTGGGTCTGCCCGAAGCCCGGCCGTGCCCGGTAGTCGGAGCCCGGCCAGTGGAAGAGCGAGAAGGAACTCGCGGGGGCGACCTCTCGTCCGTCGTAGGCGGCCCAGAACCAGTGCGCCGTGCGTCCGTCGTCCTGATTCAGGGTGCGCTTGACCCGACGCAGGCCGAGGGTGCCGGTAAGGAAGGCGTCTGCTCGCTCGATGTCGTCGGTGATGCCCGAGACGTGATGCAGGCCGGTGATCGCCATCTCGGCATCGACCTGCCGGACGGGCTCGGGGTGCATCTCCGCGGCGATGGCGTCTTCGTCGCGGTGGCCCGAAAGACGCTCGAGCGGCGGCTCGACGATCTGCTCGCCCAGACGGTCGGCGGGCTCGTCGATGGCGTATCCGGGTCCTTCCGTCGCCAACTCCAGGATCTGGCCGTCGGGGTCGACGAAGTAGATGCTCGTGAAGTAACCCCGGTCGTAGGGCCCGCGCACGTGGATGTGGTGGTCGTCGAGGCGGCGCTTCCAGCGCAGCAGCGCCGTCCGGTCGGGCACCGAAAGCGCCACGTGGTGCACGCCTCCCACGCCGAAACCGCCGCGCGGCACCCGCGGCCACTCGAAGAAGGTGAGCAGCGTGCCGGGGCGTCCGCCGTCGACCCCGAAGTAGAGGTGATAGCTGCTCGGTTCGTCGAAGTTGACGGTCCGCTTGACCACGGCCAGGCCGAGCACGTCACGGTAGAACTCGATCGTCTTGAGCGCGTCGCGCGCCACGAGCGTCACGTGATGGAGGCCCGGCGTGGCGGGGTCGGCGGGCCGCACGGGCCGGGCGGGCGTCACGCCTCGACTCCCGCGCTCTCGCCCTCCAATCCCAGGCCCTCGACGATCCGTTCGAGCGCGTCGAGCCCGTCCACCAGTCGGGGTCCGGGGCGGCCGAGGAAGGCCTCGGGCACGCAGTGGACCTGCCGGCCGCGTACGGCACGCATGGGCCCGAACGCCGGTTTTTCGAGGACGACGTCGGGCCTGTACTTGGCGGGATCGACCCCGCACCACGAGATCACGATCGCGTCCGGGTCGGCCGCCACGACCTCATCGTCGGGGATGGGGCGGCTCTTCACCTCGTCCGTCGCGAAGGGATTGCGGCCGCCCACCGCCTCGAGCACGTCGTTGACCCAGCTCCGGGCCCCGGGTGCGATGACCGGCTTGGGCCACCACTGCACCAGCACGCTGGGCTGGGCCCGGCCCCGGCTGCGCCGCCGCGCCGCGTCGAACCGGCTCCTCATCTCGGCGACGAGCGCACGCCCCCGCTCCGGCACGCCCAGAAGTCCGGCGATCGTGTCGATGTCGCGGTATACGTCCGCCAGCGAGGTCGGCTCGGGCGCGACGTACGGCAGTCCGGCCGCCTCGAGGCGCTCGACCACCGCCTCGTGGCCTGGCACGGTGAGCGTGGCCAGCACCAGATCGGGCCGCAGCGCCGCCACCCGCTCGACGTCGATGTCGAGGTCGGGACCCACCCGGGGCAGGCGGGCGACCACGTCCGGCGGGTGATCGGAGTGGTCGTCGACACCCACCAACAGGTCGGCGCAGCCGAGCGCGCAGACGATCTCGGTGTTGGAGCAGGCCAGCGACACGATGCGCATGGCTCCGCGTACCCGCCAGGCGCGGCCGGGGTTCGCCGCGGCGCGGTGGCGGGGCACCGCCGACGCCGCCAACGCGGACCGTCCG
>RFGQ01000831.1 GCA_003695865.1 Gemmatimonadota bacterium
CCGGGGAGGCCGGGCAGGACTGAGCCGCGTCTTCGGGGTTCGCAAAAACGAACAACCCCCAGTGTGGACTGGGGGGAATGGGCGTGGCGGGACTCGAACACCCGCCCGAATCCTCGGTGTTTTTGCATGTTTCCGCGTTGCGCGGCAGCAAATCCGGCAGCATCAGCGCACGCTCCGGGCCCCTGGGACCCGTCGGGCGGGCCGCGATCCGCTGGCTTGCGGGCGAGGATGAGTAGGGGGCGGCTGGCGCAACGGGGCCCCCTGACCCCCTGGGCCGATGCGTCGAATCACCCGCTGATCGCGGCGACCCCCGCGGATGTTAGCAGACACAAACAAACAGGGCCCAACATGCTCTGGGCGATCGTCCCCGTCCAGTAGAATCCCCCTCACGGGTAGCCGGTTGATCCCCGGCGAGCGGGCAGGCGTGGGCGGCGAAGCACCGTCCGCCGTCCCCCTGTCCGGCCCGAGAAAGGCGGTGCATCATGGCGATCGAGGCCGGCGACTGGGCGAGGCTTGCGCAGGCCCTGGAGCGGTTCTGTGAGACCTTGGGCGAGACGACGGACCCGGCGGGCGACGGCGGGCGACGGGTCGCGTGCCTGGGCGGGGCGGTCATGCTGAGTGAGGCCGCGTCCGGGGTCGAGCGGCTGCTGGTCGAGTTCACCACCCGCCTGCTGCGCGAGCACGGGGGACCCGAGGCGTCCCCCGGGGTGCGGCTGGCTCACGCCGACAACCCGGACGGACCGTGGGAGCCCATCGAGCCCAACGGCGTGCGGCTGGTGTCGATCGAGGGCGGCGCGGCGGAGATCGTGACGGCGCTGGAGGCCGCCCGGCGGGCCGTGTCGTTCCCCGCGGCGAAGTGGAACGCGATGCAGGCGCGGCGCCCCGGGGCGGACCACCAACGCTTCCACGCGGGCGAGCTGCTCCACGCGGCGGGGATGCGGGGTGTCGAGCGGGCGTTGTCGATCGCCAAACGGCTGGCGGGGTCATGCGAGAGCGACGAGAACGACGGCGGCGAGTACCGCTCCGCGTCGTGGTTTCGCGAGGCGACGGGCGAGGGCCTCTACCCCGATCTGCTTCGGAATGCGATTCATCAAAGACGGCTGGCTCGCGCGCGCAAGGTGGGGAACCGTTGGCAGTATCCTGTGGAGGAGGTTCTTCGCCTGTGGCCCGAGTACTCCGAGCGTTTGCAAACGGCC
>RFGQ01000078.1 GCA_003695865.1 Gemmatimonadota bacterium
CCCACGGCCCGCGCGGCCGCGGCCGCCGGCACGCCCAGGGTCTCGGCGACCGCGAGCGCGAGCAGCGCGTTGGTCACCGCGTGGCGTCCGGGCACGCCGAGCGCCACCTGCTCACCGCGCCAGGTGAAGCCCCAACGGCCGTCGTCCATCCGGTGCACGTCGACCGGAGTCAGGTCCGCGTCGGCCGCCTCGCCCCACCCGGCCACGCGCACGTCGGCGCGCAGCGCCCGGGCCGCCTCGGCGAGGAGCGGCGGCTCGGCGCCCACCAGGGCCCTCCCGTCGGGTGCCAGACCGCGCAGCAGAGCGAGCTTCTCGGCGAGCACGCCCTCCAACGAGCCGAGCCCCTCGACGTGCGCTTCGGCCACGGTCGTCACCACACCCACGTCCGGACGCGCAACCTCGGTGAGTGCTGCGATCTCGCCGGGCTCGCTCGTGCCCATCTCGAGCACCACCACCTCTGCCTCGTCCGGCGCGGCGAGCAGCGTGAGGGGCAGCCCGACCCGGTTGTTGAGGTTGCCCGGCGTGGCGTGCACGCGACGCCCTGCAGCCAGGGCGGCCTCCAGGAAGGCCTTGGTCGAGGTCTTGCCCGACGAACCGGTCACCGCGACGACCGGGGTCCGCAGGGCCTCGCGGCGGTAGCGCGCCAGCGCGCCCAGGGCCTGGAGCGTGTCGGCCACCCGATAGACCGCGACGCCGGCGGGCGCTTCGACCGGCCGATGCACCACCACGCCCCGGGCGCCCGCCGCCGCCGCCTCGGCCACGAACGCGTGCCCGTCGAACCGCGGGCCCTCGAGCGCGACGAACAGCGCTCCTGCGGGCAGGGTGCGGGTGTCGGTGCCCACCGCATAGTAGGCGGGCTCGGCCTCGCCGCCCTCCAGGCCGAGCGCGCGACGCACGGCCTCGTCGGTCCACACGAAGGGCGCGCTCACGGGGCGCTCTCCGTCTGCGGCACCAACCCGAGGAGCTCGCGCACGATTGCGGGCTCGTCGAAGGGGAGCCTGCGCTCGCCGAGCACCTGATAGGTCTCGTGCCCCTTGCCCGCCAGCAGCACGACGTCTCCGGCGCGGGCCAGACCCAGCGCGTGCGCGATGGCTTCGCGGCGGTCCGCGAGGCGGGCCGCGGGCGCCCGCTCCATGCCGGCCACGATGTCGTCCAGGATCGCTTCGGGGTCTTCGGAGCGGGGGTTGTCGGAGGTCACGACCACAAGGTCGGCCGCCTCTTCGGCGACGCGCCCCATCTCGGGCCGCTTGGCGGGGTCCCGGTCGCCCCCGGCGCCGAAGACCACGATGAGGCGGCCCCGGGCGAGGGGGCGGAGCGTCTCCAGCACGCGGCCGAGCGCGTCGGGGGTGTGGGCGAAGTCGACCACGACGGTGAACGGCTCCGACACCACGACCTGCAGCCGCCCCGGCACCGGAGGCGCGTCCGACAGACGCTCGGCCACCGCGTCGAGCCCGATCCCCGCGGCAAGCCCGATCCCCGCCGCGGCCAGCGCGTTCTCCACGTTGAAGCGGCCCGCGAGCGGCAGACGGACCTCGGCCCGACCTCCGGCGTGGGACAGCTCCACGCGCGTGCCGTGGGGGCACGCCTCGACGATGCGGCCGTGCAGATCGGCCGAGACGCGCAGGCCGTACGTCAGGGTGCGGCCCCGGGGGGTGCGCAGGGGCTCCCAGGCAGGGTCGTCGAGATTGACGACGCAGGTGCCGTCGACGGCGAGCAGCTCGAGCAGACGCGCCTTCGAGTCGAAATACGCGGCCGGATCGCCGTGGTAGTCGAGGTGGTCGTGCGTGAGGTTGGTGAAGGCCACCGCATCGAAGCGCAGGGCGTCGAGCCGACGCTGGTCGAGCGCATGTGACGAGGCTTCGAGCACGACCGAGCGCACGCCCTCGTCGCGCAGCGCGGCGAGTGCGGCCGCCGTGTCCACGGGACCCGGCGTCGTGAGGCCGGCGGTGCCGGGGCGTACGCCGCCGTCGGGCCCGACGACCCCCAGCGTTCCCAGGGCGGCCGCCGGTCCGCGCGCACCCAGCACGTGGCGCGCGAGCAGGGCGGTCGTGGTCTTGCCGTTCGTGCCCGTGACGGCGGCGGTGAACAGCGTCCGCCACGGCGAGCCGTGGACCGCGTCGGCCAACAGGGCCGCGGCCAGGCGCCCGTCCCGCACGACGAAGAGGGGTACCGGGCAGTCGTCGAGCGGACGCTCGGCCACCACCGCCGCAGCCCCGCGCGCGAGCGCGTCCGCCACGAAGGCGTGGCCGTCCGCGGCGGCACCGCGCCACGCCACGAACACATCGCCGGGCCGCACGCGACGCGAGTCGTGGGCCACCCCCGTAACGCGCGTGTCCTCCGGAGCCTGGATGTCGGGAGACAGTCCGGCCTCGCGGAGGACCTCGACCATGCCGGCGAGCGTGAGCGAACGTTCAGCCATCGCCCCTCCTCCGCCCCGTCAGCAGGCGCACCGTGTCGCCTCTCGCGAGCCACACGCCGGCCGCCGGCTCGGTGCGCACCTCTTCGCCGTCTCCTTCGAGCACGACCCTGAAGCCGAGCGCGTGTAGCCGCCGCACGGCCGCACGGGGTGACAATCCTTCCAGCACGGGCACCGGCACGCGGTCGCTCAGCGCCGGGTCGCTCTCGATCGGGGGGAGCGCAGGCACGGGACGCTCGAGCGCGGCGAAGCGCACGAAGCGGCGGGCCACGCCGTCACGTCCGCCGCGCGCCGGACCCCGCGCGGAGCGCGCGATCGCCAGGCGGTCGAGCGGGCTGTTGCGCGCCGCCAGAATCGCCTCGAGGGTCGCGCGGGTGACCGGGGCGGCCGTCGAGCCGCCGTAATACGCCCCCTTGGGGCGGTCGAGCTTCACCAGGATGACCAGCTGCGGATCCTCGGCCGGGAAGAAGCCGGCGAACGAGGCGTGGTAGGCGCCGCGCTCGTAACGGCCGTCCACGCCCACGGCCCTCGCGGTGCCGCTCTTGCCCGCCAGCCGGTAGGCGGCCAGGCGCGCGTGCGTGCCCGTGCCCTCTTCGACCACGTCGATGAGCGCCCGGCCCACGCGGCGGGCCACATCCGCCGAGACCACCCGGCGCACGGTGGCCGGAGCGATCCGCTCGACCACCCGACCCTCGGCGTCGCGCACCTCCCGCACGAGGCGCGGCGCCATGAGCCGGCCGCCGTTGGCCAGCGCGCCGTAGGCCAGCGCCATCTGGAGCGGGGTGACGCTCACCTCGTAGCCGATCGCCAGTGAATGGCCCGACTGGCCACTCCACGCGTCGGGCCGGCGCAGGACTCCCGACGACTCGCCGGGCAGCCCGATGCCCGTCGGGGCGCCGAAGCCGAAGTCGCGCATCATCTGGTACTGCTGCGAGGGGCTCAGCGCCTGGGCGACCTTGGCGATGCCCACGTTCGAGGAGTAGCGGAGCGCTTCGGCGACGGTGAGCACGCGCTCGTGCTCACCCACGTCGTGCAGCGTGCGGTCCATCACCTGCCAGGAGCCGTCCTCGGTGTCGACGCGGTCCTCGAGCGACGCCAGACCCAGCTCGAGCAGCGCGGCGACCGTGAACGGCTTCATGGTCGAGCCCGGCTCGTAGGGCGTGTTGATCGCGGACAGCGCGCCGGGGTGGCCGTCGCGCACCGACACCAGCGCCAGGATGTCGCCCGTGTGCGGATCGAGCAGCACCAGATCTCCGCCCTCGGCCTCGTTCGCCTCGACCGCCTCGACCAGGGCCTGCTGCGCGATCTCCTGCATGTCACGGTCGATGGTCAACACCACCGTGCCGCCCGGCCGCGGCGGCTCCACCACCACGGTCTCGCCGGGGATGGGCCGGCCGCGGTTGTCACGAGCGAAGATCTCACGGCCCGGACGCCCCGCCAGCAGCGTGTCGTACGCCTGCTCGACGCCGCCCCGGCCGTGCCCGTCGAGCACGCGCCCGAGCAACCCGAGGGCCAGGTCGCGGTGGGGGTAGTGGCGCCGCAGCTCGCGCGCGGCGTGAACCCCGCGAAGCCCGCGCAGCGCCTCGCGTGTGCGGGGCGGATAGCGGCCGGGCAGCACCCGCCAGGCGCGCTGTGAACGGGTGGCCCGCCGGACCTCGCGCAGCGAAAGCCCCGTCGCCTCGGCGACGGCCCGCTCGACGCGGTCACGCTCTGCGGGGCGGATCTCGCCGGGGGCCACGGCCAGCTCGAAGACCTCGCGGGTGAGCGCGAGCTCGACGCCTCCACGGTCCACGATCGCGCCGCGCGGGGCGACGACGGTGGCCGAGCCCTGCTGTTGCTGCGCCGCGAGCGCGCGCCATTCGGTGGCCTGGAGCACCTGCACCTGGGCCGACCTCGCCACGATCACGAGGCCCACCAGGAGCCAGCCGCCGAGCAGCATCCGACGGCGGAAGCGCACCCGCCGCTGCATCTTCTCGAGCGCGATCATCCGGCGTCCCGGGTCAGGAAGAGCATCTCGTCGGTTGCGGGCATGCGCATACCCAGTCGCTCACCGGCCTCGCGCAGCACCCGTCCCCGCCCCTCGAGGTACTGCACGCTCCGGGCCAGGTCGCCCAGCTCGGTGCGCGCCAGCGAGATCTGGCGGGTGAGGCGGTCCAGTTCGGCATGCGCTTCGAGGGCCCGGGCCTGCCGCCACGCCACCAGCACCAGTGAGCCCAGCAGACACGCGAGCGTGAGCGCCCACTGCACCGGAGCCGCACCGCGCCGCATCACGCCTCCCCCTTCCGCCAGGCGCGCAGCCGCGCGCTGCGGGCGCGCGGGTTGCGCTCGACCTCGTCGGCCGCGGGGCGCACCGGACGGCGCACGAGTTCCGATCCGAACGCCCGACCCCGGCAGCGGCACACGGGCATCCCCGGCGGACACACGCAGTCGCGGCTCCACTCGCGGAAAGCCTGTTTGACGATGCGGTCCTCGAGGGAGTGGTAGGCGATCACGGCCAGCACACCGCCGGGGCGGAGCGCCTCCCGCAGGGCGGGCAGGGCGGCTTCCAGGGCCTCGAGCTCGGCGTTCACGGCGATGCGCAAGGCCTGCCACACGCGGGCGCGCTCCTTCATGGATGGGGGCCGACCGTACGCGTCCTCGAGCGCGGCCAGCAGGTCGTCGGACGTGCGCAGTGGGTGGTTCCGCCGCCGCGCGACCACCGCGGCCGCGACGCGGCGCGCGCGCGGCTCCTCTCCGAAGCGGTGCAGCAGACGCGCGAGGTCGGCCTCGTCCAGTTCCGCCAGCAGGTCGGCCGCGCTGCGCTCTCCGTCGTCCCCCATGCGCATGTCGAGGGGCACGCCGGGCCGGAACGTGAAGCCCCGGGGGTCGGCGTCGAGCTGCCGGGAACTCACGCCCAGATCGAGCAGCGCCCCGGCGAGGGGCTCCATCAGCCCCGCGGCGCCCATGGCCCGGTCGAAGCGCGCGCGCACCAGTCGCACGCGATCCTGGAACGGGGCGAGGACCTCGGCCGCCCGCTCGAGCGCCTCGGGGTCGCGATCGACGCCGATCAGCCGGCAACCCTCACAGCGCCCGAGCAGCGCGGCGGCGTGCCCTCCGCCTCCCACGGTGCCGTCCAGGAACAGCCCGCCGCCGCTCGAGAGCAGCAGGTCGACCACCTCGCGTACGAGCACCGGCTCGTGGTATTCGGCCGCCGGCATCGGCGCCTCCTCGCCGCCCGC
>RFGQ01000079.1 GCA_003695865.1 Gemmatimonadota bacterium
CTCCAGTCACCGGCCACCGCCCGCGGCGGCAACGCGCTCGCCGCCGGCGCCATGCTGCTCGCGATCGTCGCCACGCTGGTCGAGCACGACGTCACGGACTGGACCGGCATCGCCATCGGGGTCGTCCTGGGCTCGCTCATCGGCGCGGTCGCGGCCCGCACCGTCAAGATGACCGCCATGCCGCAGATGGTGGGCGCGTTCAACGGGTTCGGCGGTGGGGCGTCGGCGCTCGTGGCCGCGGCCGAGTTCATCCGCCTGCACCACGCGGGCGAGACGTTCACGACGGCCAGCGGCGTGACGATCGCGCTGTCGATGCTCATCGGGGCGGTGACGTTCTCGGGCAGTTTCGTCGCCTTCGGCAAGCTGCAGGGCATCGTCACGGGCAACCCGGTGACGTTCCCGCTGCAGAAGACCCTCAACGCGCTGCTGTTCCTCGCCTTGCTGGTGTTGGGCGCCATGGTCGCCGACGTGCTGACCCTGGGCTCACTCGCACCCCTGCAGGCCTTCCTGATCTTCTCGGGCCTCTCGCTGCTGCTCGGCGTGCTGCTCGTCATCCCCATCGGCGGAGCCGACATGCCGGTGGTGATCTCGCTGCTGAACTCCTACTCGGGGCTCGCGGCGTCGGCGGCCGGCTTCGTGCTGGGCAACATGATCCTCATCATCTCGGGCGCGCTCGTGGGCGCCTCGGGCCTCATCCTGACGAGCATCATGTGCAAGGCCATGAACCGCTCGCTCGCCAACGTCGCCTTCGGCGCGTTCGGGGCCGAGGGCGCCACGGCTGGCCAGATCGCGGCGGGAGACCGCAACGTGCGCTCGGTCGACGCCGAGGGCGCGGCGATGATGCTCGCCTACGCCCAGTCGGTGATCGTGGTGCCGGGGTACGGCCTGGCGGTGGCGCAGGCGCAGCACGAGCTCCGCAAGGTCATGGACAACCTCGAGGAGCGCGGCGTGGACGTGAAGTACGCCATCCACCCCGTGGCGGGGCGCATGCCGGGGCACATGAACGTGCTGCTCGCCGAGGCCGACGTGCCCTACGACAAGCTGTTCGACCTCGACGAGATCAACGACGACTTCGAGCGGACCGACGTGGTTCTGGTGGTGGGCGCCAACGACGTTGTGAACCCCGAGGCGCGAAACCCGAACAGCGTGATCGCGGGCATGCCCATCCTCGACGTCGACAAGGCGCGCAACGTCATCGTCATGAAGCGCAGCCTGTCGCCGGGGTTCGCGGGGATCGACAACCCGCTGTTCTACATGGACAAGACGATGATGTTCTTCGGAGACGCGAAGGCGTCGATGAGCGAGCTTGTGAGGGCGGTTCGGGAGGTGTGACGACCGGCCCACGGGCCGCAACGACGGAGGCGTACCATGCAGGACACGGGCGACCGCGCGATTTCCCTCGGACTGACCCGGGTGGTCCTGGCCGCGATCGCTGCCGGGCTACTGATCCTCGTGGCGGGCATGCTCTGGTTCGCGCCGCCGGTGAGCGCCAGCCTGCTCCCCTCGGGTTGGTTCCCCTACCTGTTGGTCGGTGAGGCCGCAGTGCTGGTGGGAGCCGGCCTCGTGGGCCGCAGCATGATCGACGGCATTCGCGAGCAGGACGAGACCGCCGTCCTGAGGCGCTACCAGACGGCCCTGATCGTGATGGCCGCCCTGCGCGAGGCGGCCGGCCTGGTGGTCGTGGCCCTCGCCTACCTGTCGGGTGAACCCACCTGGATGGTGGTGGGCGGGGGTGTGGCCGCGGTGGCCGTGCTCACGGGCATGCCGCACGAAGAGACCGTGCGGGCGCTGCTGCGGCGCGGCGGCCTGGGCGGCTGACGCCTCGGCTGCCCGGGGCCCGCCGCGGCGCGCCCACACCTCGCTCCGGCCCGGCCACCTGCGGCGCCCGCAGGCCCGGGCAGCTCGGCCGGCCGCGGAACCGCTCAGCCGGCCGCAGCGGCGGCCAGCGATCCGGCTGCTTCGCTCACCCTCGTCCAGGTGCGCTCGAGGTGGGCCTCGGTGGTCCGCAGGTTTCCGATCGAGAGCCGCAGCCATGTGCGCCCGCGCAGCGCGGTGTGCGACAGGAAGGCTTCGCCCGACGCGTTCACCTGCTCGAGCAGCTCCAGGTTGAGCCGGTCCTGGGTGGGACCGTCCGAGCCCACGGGGGCCCAGCGGAACACCACCGTGCTGAACGGCACCGGAGCGGCCAACTCCCACCCGTCGCTCTCCTCGATCCGGTCTGCGAACACTCGCGCGAGCCGGCAGTGCTCGAGGATGCGGGCCGCGATCCCCTCCCGCCCGAAGTAGCGCATGACGAACCAGAGTTTGAGCGCCCGGAAGCGGCGCCCGAGGGCGATGCCGTAGTCCATCAGGTTCGTCGCCACGCCATGTTCGGCGGTGCGCAGGTACTCGGGCGTGAGGCTGAAGGCACGGCGCAGTACGTCGGGCCGGCGGCAGAACAGGGCCGAGCAGTCGACCGGCGTGAACAGCCACTTGTGTGGGTTCATCACCACCGAATCCGCTCGCTCCCAGCCCGAGAACAGCGGCCGCAGTTCGGGCGCGATCGCGGCCGCGCCCGCGTAGGCCGCGTCCACGTGCAGCCACACCCCGTGGGCTTCCGCGATGTCGGCCATCTCGGACACCGGGTCCACCGACGTCGTCGACGTCGTCCCCACCGTGGCGACCAGAGCGACCGGGCGCACGCCCCCGGCGATGTCCTCTTCGATCGCGGCCCGGAGCGCGTCGGGGCGCAGACGGAAATGCGCGTCGGTCTCGATGCGGCGCACACCGTCGAGCCCGAAGCCCAGCGCGATTCCTGCCTTGTCGATCGACGAGTGCGCCTCGGCCGAACAGTAGATGCGGCCGGGCGGGAGGCCGAAGAGCCCCCGCTCGCGCGACTCCGGATAGGCGGCTTCACGGGCCGCCGCGAGCGCCGACAGCGAACTCACCGACGCCGTGTCGTTGAGCACCCCCTGGAAGCCGTCGGGGAGCCCGAGCATGTCGCGCAACCAGTCGAGCGTGTGCTCTTCGAGTTCGGTTCCGGCCGGTGAGCTGCGCCACACCATCGCATTGATGTTGAGCGCGGCCGAGAGCATCTCGCCGAGGATTCCGGGGCCGGAACCGGTCACCGCGAAGTAGCCGTGGAACGAGGGGTGGTTCCAGTGCGTGACGGCGGGCAACACGAAGCGCTCGAAGTCGTCGAGCACCTCGCCCATCGGCTCCCCGGTCTCGGGTGGCCGCTCGGGCAACGCCTCCCTCAGCTCGCCGGGCCGGACCCGCGCGAGCACCGGGTAGCGCTCGACCTCTGCCAGATAGTCCGCGATCCAGTCGACCACCCGCCGCGCCTCGCGGCGGAAATCTTCGGGCGGCATGTCGCCCAGGGCGCGGGGGGGGCGCCCGCTGGAGGGTTCGGTCATGTATGTGGGGTCCGAGCGTGTTCAGAGCCATTCAGCGGCGAGCCGCCGCTGCGTCGCCGGCGCCAGGGTACCACGCCCCGCGCGTCCGGTTCCCTCTCCGGGCCGACGCCGATCCGGGCCCGTCCGGCCCGTCGGCGTCCTGCCTGCCGCGGAGCGCTTCCTCAATCCCGGCGTACCTCCGCCAGTTCCTGCCGCAAGGCGTCGAGTTGCTCACGCACTTCGGCGATGAGCCCCTCGGTGGGCCGGTCGGGGACGCCGCTGCCTCGGAACAGGGCGAAGAACAACGCGTCGGTGTGTCCCACGCTCGTGTGGGTGACCACGCTGTCGAGGAAGCGGTTCATGCGCAGAACCTCGCGCAGGGACAGGTCGGCCCCGCTCAACACCGGCGGCTGCGAGAACAGCTCCCGGATCAACGCCTCGCGCAGCAGCTGAACCTCTTCGACCGCTTCGCCGGCGGCCAGGCCCCGGATGGCGGCGAACTGGCCGTACAGCTCACCCGCCTGACGGTAGACCGGAGACGTGAGCTCGCGCTGAGGTCCGAGGGCGTCGGCCAGCAGGTCGACGAGAAGGTCGACGAACTCGAAGAGGAGGTCGCGCACGTCGTCGCCCAGGTCCTGCTGACGCGCCAGAAGCTGCTGGCGCCAGCGCCGGGACAGCGCCGGCCGGTGAGCCAGCAGCCAGTCCCGCACGTCCGGCAGGGTGGTATCGGCGGGAGGAGAAGCGAGCGAACGGGTGGCTTCGGCCATCGGGTCCGTCATGAATCTCCTGTCGCGCAGTGGCAGCCATCTGCAGCACGCCTAATCTAGGCACCACCCGCCGCCGGGCCAACCGTACTTCTCCCGAGGCCCGACCCCACACGGAGCCGTTCGGGGTCGCGGCCCGGCTCACCCGTCGCGCACCGCGCCGAGCCCGCGGTGCGGCCCGCCCGCGGAGTCTCGCTCGGACGAGTCCGCCTCCCCGGCACCCGCTCCCGCCTCGGACCAGGGCATGAGGCCCACGCGGACCACCGTACCCTCGCCTCGCCCGCTGTCGATCGACACGGTGCCGCCCCACGAGGTGACCAGTCGTTGCACGATTGCAAGACCCAGGCCGGCGCCCCCGGAGCGCGTCGAGAAGTGCGGCTCGAACACCCGCGAAAGTACCTCGTCGGGCATGCCGCCCCCGTCGTCCACGACCCGCAGCTCGACCACCGCGAGGGTATCCGCCGCTGCGTCGGCCGCGTCGGTTGCGCCGTCTGCGCCGGCGCGCTCGCTCGCCCGGGGGCGCACCTCGGCCTCGATACGGACGACGCCCTCGGGCTCGACCGCCGCTCGCGCGTTCTCCAGGAGGTTCAACAGCACTTCCTTCAGTTCTCCGGGGCGGGCTCGCACGCGCGGCAGGTCCTGAGGCACGTCGGCCGAGAATCGCACGCCGGCGGGTTCGCCTCCCCCGTACAGATCGAGCACGTCGGCCACCACCCCGGCGACATCGACCGGCTCGAGTGGCACGGCCCCCGCCTGGGCGGGCGCACCGAAGCGCGAGAAGGAGCGGGCGATGGCGTCCAGGCGCTCGATCTCGGCCAGAATGGCCCGCGCGTTGCGAGCCAGAATCACGTCGAAGTCGGGGCGCCCATCCCGCCAGGCCCGCTCGATGTGCTGCACGCCCAACTTGATGGGCGTGAGTGGATTCTTGACCTCGTGGGCCACCTGACGCGCCATCTCGCCCCAGGCGAGGATGCGCTCCGTGCGCAGCTCGTCGGTGACGTCGTCGAGCGTGAGCACCAACCCACCCGGTCCCTCACGGGAGATGCGCCGCGCCCGCGCGTGGATGCGCCGATCCCCGAACACGAACTCCTCCGAGGCCTCGGCCCTGCGCTCCGCGAGGCAGCGCGCCACCCACGAGAGGAACCCCTCGGGCGCCCGCGCTTCGGCCCCCAACGGGTCCCCGGGCCGAACCGCCTCCCCCAGCAGATCCCGGGCGCGGGGGTTCACCAGCGTCACCACACCCGAGGGATCGAGGGCCACGACGGCCGTCGCCGACTCCTCGACGATCGCCTGGGTCCGCCGGGTCTGGCGCACGAGTTGGCGCCGCGCCCGGCGCAAACGCAGCACCATGCGGTTGAAGGCCGAGAACACCGCCTCGAATTCATCGGTGCGAGCGGCCGGCAGCCGCACCTGAAGATTGCCCGCCCCCACGCGCTCCGACGCCACCCGCAGGGTGTCGATCGGCCTCGTGAGCGTGCGCCCCACGAGCAGGGCCAGCACGAACGACACCAGAGCGCCCACGACCACCACGAACCCCATGATCTCGATCACGTCCCGCCCGCGCAGCGCCGCCGAGCCCGCCTGCAGCGAGACCGGGGTCGCGACGACGTCTCCGTCGGGCAGCCGCTGGAACGCCATGAGGTACGTCCAGCTCCCCAGCCGTCGGGGCTCGACCAGAGCCAGCGCCTCGCGGCCGATCAGGCGCCGATACACCTCGAAGGGGATCCACGCCTCGTACAGCCCGAGTTCGACCAGGTGGTCGACGGACCCGCCGCGTAGCTCGCCGTCCCTGTACTCCAGCAGATCGGCTCCCACGCGTTCGGCCAGCAGTTCCATCTCGCCGGCCTCTTCGCGATAGAACCCCGCGGCTCCCGCCGCCACGCGCTCGGCGAGGGCGGCGGTGGCTCGTACGGCGGCCGACGAGAGCGTCCGCAGCGTGACCCCCCCAACCGCAAGGGTCGACAGTACGAAGAACGCGAAGAGCGCCAACGTGACCCGCGCCCGGAACGACTGGCCCAAGGCGCGCACCGC
>RFGQ01000080.1 GCA_003695865.1 Gemmatimonadota bacterium
GCGCGCGTGTCGTCTCCGCCGTCATGCATGATGTCACCCTCCTGATGCCTGTGCGAATCGCCGCGCGGCCACCCGCGCGCGCCCGCCGCCCTACGTCGCGAGGGACACTCCGGTTTCCCGGCTGCGCAGCCCGCTCCGCACCCTCGAATGCCCGGGGCCGGCCGCCGCCTCGCCGCGGCCGTTCGGCGTGGTCCCGTGGGGCGGTCAGCCCAACCCGCCGGGCTCGACGCGTTCGATGCGCGCCCCCAGACCGCGCAGGCGCTCGTCGATCTCCTCGTAGCCCCGTTCGATCTGCCGGATGTTGTGGATGCGACTCGTCCCCCGAGCCCCGAGTGCGGCGATCAGCATCGCCATGCCTGCGCGGATGTCGGGGCTCTCCACGCTCGCCCCGCGCAGCTCGCTCGGCCCCACCACGACCGCCCGGTGCGGGTCGCACAGAATGATCTGGGCGCCCATGGCCACCAGCTTGTCGGTGAAGAACATCCGCGACTCGAACATCTTCTCGTGGATGAGGATCGTGCCCTCGCACTGCGTCGCAGTGACGACGGCGATCGACGTGAGGTCGGCCGGAAAGGCCGGCCAGGGGCCGTCGTCGATCTTGGGCACCGCCTTGAACGCGTCGGGGCGGATGCGGCAGGGGCGATCTCCGTGCACCACCAGATCGGTCCCCTCGATGGAGCACTCCACCCCGAGCCGCCGGAAACCGAGCAGGGTCGAGTCGAGGTGCTCCACAGGCGCCTGTTCCACCGTGAGGCGACTGCCTGTGACCGCCGCCAGACCGATGAACGAACCCGCCTCGATGTGATCCCCGCCGATGCGGAAGCGCGCCCCCCGCAGCCGCTCGACGCCCTCGATCTCGAGGCGCCCCGTACCGATGCCGTCGATCCGCGCACCCATCGCGGTGAGCAGATGACAGAGGTCCTGCACGTGCGGTTCGGCCGCCGCGTTGCGCAGCACCGTAGTGCCCTCGGCCAGCACCGCCGCCATGACGGCGTTCTCGGTGGCCGTCACCGACGGCTCGTCGAGAAACACATCGGCGCCCCGCAGACGGGGTGCGCGCAGGTGGAACTCGCCGTCGAGCTCCACGGCTGCACCGAGCGCCTCGAACGCGAGGAAGTGCGTGTCGAGCCGGCGCCGGCCGATCACGTCTCCGCCGGGCGGCGGAAGGGTGACCGAACCGAAGCGGGCGAGCAACGGTCCGGCCAACAGCACCGAGGCCCGGATCCGCTCCGCCTGGGCGCGGTCCACGACGCCGGCGCCCACGCCCGAGGCGTCGACTTCGACGGTGTGGTCGGCCCGCCACGCTACCGACGCTCCGAGCGACTCGACGATCTCGAGGAGCGTGAGCACGTCGCGGATGCGCGGCACGTTCTCGAGCACGACCGGCTCGTCGGTGAGGAGCGCCGCCGCGACGGCGGGCAGGGCGGCGTTCTTGTTTCCGGCGGGACGGATACGGCCCGAGAGCGGATGGCCTCCTTCCACCACGAAGTGGGGCATGTCGTCACGACGTCCGTGTCGGGGGGTGAACACACCGGGTCGCGCGACCGATCGGTGCGCCTCGGGCGCCGGCCGCGGCGGAACATATCCGGGGGCCGGGGGGCCCAGCAACCGCCCGGGGCGATTCACGGGGTCGTGTCGTCGGCTCATCCTTCGGCATCTCCTCTCCGAGCGCTGTGGACCGCCGTGGGTCGCCCGCCGAGCGTCCGGCGCGCCGGATCCGCCCTCCTCCCCGGGGCGCTCCCGGGCGGACCTCCCACCCTCCACGACTCCCCCGTGCAGGGACCGTGCCGCAGAACCGCGCCCCGTTGACACTCCCGCCGGCGCCGGGCTACGTTGGCGCAGCGGTCCCGCAGGTCTTATCGGAAGCGATTGCGGGACACACACTTACGCTTCCCCGGCACGTCCTGGACCGTCGGGCCCCGACGCTCCGTTCCCCCGGCCCGTGCGCCGCCCTTTGCGGGCGGCAGGCCACCGGCGCCCGGGGACTG
Organism: Gemmatimonadota bacterium; assembly: GCA_003695865.1. Lineage (GTDB taxonomy): Bacteria > Gemmatimonadota > Gemmatimonadetes > Longimicrobiales > Gaopeijiaceae > J028. Next base: position 1,989 of record RFGQ01000080.1, read on the forward strand.
CACCGAAACGAGGCAGCGATGCAGTTGCTCCTGGCCGTGATCGATCCCGAGCGTACCGACGCCGTCCTGCGCGGTTTTCTGAGCCTGGGCGTACGCGGGGCGACCCTGGTCGAGGCGGAGGGCATGGGCCGTCTGCTCGCCGACGACGTGCCGATCTTTGCGGGACTCAGCGCGCTGGTGAGCCGTGCCCGACCCCGCAACACGCTGCTGATCAGCGCGCTCACGGACGACCAGGTCGATCCGGCGCTCACCCTGCTCGGCGAGGCGTGTGGCGGCCTGGACGAGCCCGGCCACGGGATCGCCATGGTCGTTCCCCTTACGCGCGTGGTCGGGCTGGCCGAGCCGCTTCCGGTCGACGCGCAGCGGCGCGAGGCGTCGACCGAAGCCGGGGCGGGCCCGCACGAACGGACCTGAGCATGGATCCCCTCGTCGCCACGCTCGTCCTGATCGCCCTCGCGCTGCTCGGGGCCAGACTGAGCTTTCGGGTGGACTCCGTGCCGCTCGGCCCCCGTCTTCTGCTGGGCACCGGCGTGCACTTTCTGTTGCTCGGCGTGCTGCTCGGTCCGATGGCCCTCGGCCTGTTGGGGGACGCGCAGCTCGAGGGCCTGTTCCCGTTCTTCGCGGTGGGGTTGGGATGGGTCGGGTTTCTGTTCGGAATCCAGCTCCACGCCGCAGACCTGAGCCGGTTCCCGGCCGGCTGGCACGTGTTCGCGCTCGGGCAGGCGCTCGTCGTGTTTGCGGCGGTGCGCCTGGGCGGTGACGCCGTGCTCGGCGTGACGGGCGTCGACGACCCCGCGGCGCACGCCCTGGTCGCGGCCGCGGCGGCCATTGCGGCCGTGAGCGCTCCTGCCGCGATCGCGCTGGTGACGTCGAACTTCTTCGTGCGGGGCCGGGTGGCCGAACTGCTCCTGTTCACCGCCTCCCTCGACGCCCTCGTGGGGCTCGGTGCCCTCCAGTGGGTCTACGCGACTCAGCTTCCCGCCGGTCACGTGCCCGGCCTGGGCAACCTCACTCCGCTGCACTGGGCGGCCGTGACGGTCGCGCTCGGCGTACTGGGGGGACTGCTGTTCATCTGGCTACGCAGGCTGTCTACGGCCGAGGACGAGCGGGCGCTGTTCCTCCTGGGAATCGCCGCCTTCGTCGCCGGTGCGGCGCTGCGCCTGGGCGTTTCGCCACTCCTGGCCTGCACGGTCGCCGGCATAACGGTGGCGCACCTCGCGCGCGAGCGCACCGAACTGGTGGAGGCGCTCCGGCGCTGGGAGAAGCCCATCTACGTGGTTCTGTTGTTGCTCGCCGGCGCCCTCGTGCGCCTGCCGAGCATCTGGGTGGTGCCCGCCGCCGCCGGCCTGCTCGTGCTGCGTGCGGCGGGCAAGACCGCGGGGGCTGCGCTGCTCGGCCGGGCCGTGGTGCGCATCGCCACCCCCAAGCGGGTCGGCCTCGCGCTGGTGCCGCAGGGCGGGATGGCCCTGGCGATGGCGATTTCAGCGCTGCTCACCTTCTGGAGTGTCGAGGCGGCGGGCATCGACGCGGCGGAGTTCCTGTTCGCCACGGTGGTGCTCAGCGTAGTGGGGTCGGAGCTGGCCGGGCCCTTCCTCATCACGGCGGTGCTGCGCCGCGCCGACGAGATCGCCCCTCAGGTGGAAGAGGCCATCGCGCAGGGCGACACCGCCCGCGCCGTGGGGGAGGCCCTGCGCCATGTGCCCGATCCGGTCGGAGGGGACGGCGGGGGCGAGCGCTCGTCGGGAGAAGGCTCTCCGGAGGAGGGTGCTCGCAGCGCGGCTGCCGCCCTCGCGGGCGACTCCGTGGGGACGGAGCGCCCCGAGGCGCCCCCCCCGGACGGACCGCCCGGCGACGCGGCCGACGACACCGACAGGGGCTGACGGTGCCGAGCCCCGAGGGCCGCGGCGCCGCTTCGCCTTCGCCCGGCCACACCCTCGACGTCGTCGTCGTCCAGGACGCGTTTCCGCTCCACGCGACTGCCCGCAACCTACGCCGCCACCGGGACGCGCTCCTGCGGCACGGCGACGCCGACCTGGTCGTGTTCCCCGAGCTCTCACTCACGGGCTACCCCGGGGCCGACGCCTCAGCCTCGGACGTGGGCCACCCGGCGCTGAACGACCCGCCCTCGCCCGACGAGATCGCCCGCGCGCTGCCCGACGACGCGGCCGGCGCACCCGCCGCGGTGATCGGGGCGCCGCTCCGTCCCGCCGACGCCGACGCGGAGGCGCTTCCCTTCAACGCCGCCCTGCTGGTGCAGAGGGGCGCCCTCACGCATGTGCACCGTAAGCGGTATCTGCCGCACTACGGGCCGTACCGTGAGCGTGACTTCTTCCGCGCGGACCGCTCTCCCCTTCGCGTTCCCCCGCCTGTGGGCGGCTGGCGTCTGGGGCTTCTCGTCTGCGAAGACCTGTGGCATCCGTCGCTCGCGTATCTCTACGCGCTCGACGGCGTCGACGCGCTCGTCGTGATCGCCTCTCCGCTGGGCCGCGGCGAGCCGGCCGATCCCCGTGCCGGCCAGCGCTTCGGCTCGACCCAGGCCTGGGCCCTGCTCGCCCGGACGATCGCCTTCGTCCACGGGGTGTATGTGGTGCTGGCCTGCCGCGGAGGGGGCGAGGATCCCGACCCTCCCTATCAGGGCGGCTCGCTCGTGGTCGATCCTCACGGACGCATCGTGGCAGCCGCCCCTGAGGCGGAGGCAGCGGAACTGCGGGTCACGCTCCATCCGGGCCTCGTGGACGACGCGAGGCGGGCCTTCCCCCACGGACGGGACGAAGACGCGGCCTACCTCGCGCGCGAGATCGAGAGACGGATTAGCTTTTGCACATGAACGCTCTGCTCCAGGCGTCCGCGACCGCAGCGGACACGGTCTACGCTCTGGTGCCCCGGGACCCGCTCGGGGCCGCCGCCGACGTGGCCCTGGTCGTCACCGCGGCGGGGGTCGTGCTGCTCCTGGCGCTCCTCGCGGTCGTATTGCTGCAGGTGCGCCGCCTCCTCGCCGCGCTGAACGAACGGGCCCAGCCCACGCTGGAACGCACGCGCGGGGCGGCGGAGAACCTGGAGTACATCACCGGAATCCTGAAGCGCGACGTGGACGCCGTGCAGAAGTCCGTCCAGGGGCTGGGAGAGCGCCTCCGGGAGACGTCGGAAGCCATGGAGGCCCGCGTGCGCGACTTCAATGCGCTCATGGACGTGCTTCAGGACGAGGCCGAATCCATCGCGCTCGACACCGCCGCGGCGGTGAGGGGGGTTCGCACCTCCGCCCGAAGCCTCGCCGCCGGTGAAGGCTCGCGCCACGCCGACTCCGCTCCGGCGCCCGCGGCTGAAGTCGGCTCCGAAGAGGGTCCGGCGGCCGAGCCCTCGGCGGCGGCCGAAACACCGGCGCTCACCGATCCGAACGCGCCCCCACCCGCATGAGGCTGGCGGGCGCCTTCGGGCTGGCTCTCTACTGGCTGCTCGTCGGGCCTGAGCCTCTGGCCGCGTGGGGTCCCGGCACGCATGTGGCGCTGGGATCGGTGCTGCTGAGCGCGCTCGACCTGCTCCCGCTGGCCGTGCGCGAGATCGTCGGCCGATTCCCCCGCCACTTTCTCTACGGCTCGATCGCAGCCGACATCTCGTTCGCCAAGAAGTACGTGCCCGAGGGCCGCCACTGCCATCACTGGCACGTGGGCGAAGAGATCCTGGCCCGGGCCGATACCGACCCGCTGCGCGCGGTCGGGTACGGCTACCTGGCCCACCTGGCCGCCGACACCGTCGCACACAACCTCTTCGTGCCGCGCCGGCTGCTGCTCACGTCCACCACGCAGGCGCTCGGCCACGCCTACTGGGAGCACCGCATGGACATCGTGCTCGGCGAAGCGCATCTGGCGACGGCACGGAGGCTCGTCACCGAGTACGATCACGAGGACGCCGACGCGCTCTTCGACCGTGTGCTCTCGGCCACGATCTTCAGCTTTCAGACGAACCGTCGAATCTTCCGGGGGATGGTCCGCTTCTCCGACAACGACCGCTGGCGAACCGTCTTCGAGCAGGTCCTGCGCAACACCCGTTTTCCCCTCCCCGCTCCGCTGGTCGAGCGCTACGTCGCCGTTTCGTTCGACCGCATCGTCGACTACCTGAACGAGCGCGAACACTCGCGCACCGCGGTTCACGATCCGATCGGAGACCTCAATCTGCGCCTCGCGAAGAAGGTGCGGCGGCTTTCGCTGGCCCGCGGCGCGGCGGCAGACCCCGAGGAGCTGGTGCGCAGCGCGGACGAGTTCTTCCCGCTGCCCGACGACGAGGGCGGGATCTTCGCGAGCCTTCCCTACGAGGTGCGGCAGGCGGCCCTGCCGGCCCCCTCCGCGGCGGGCATCATCCCGGGTGAGAGCCGAGGCGAGCCCGCAGAAGCGACGCCACCCGCTTCGGATCGGCCGCGCCGCCCGACTTCCGCATGACCTGGCCCACGAAGTAGCCCATCAGCCGCTCCTCGCCGTCGCGGTAGCGGCGCACCTCGTCGGAGTGCTCGTCGAGCACCGCGGCGACCCAGCCCTCGAGGGTGGCGTCGTCGCGCACCTGCACCAGGCCGAGGGTGTCGGCCACCTGCCGGGGGTCGGCGTCTCCTTCCTCGACCAGGTGAGCCAGAACCGCCCGCGCGCCCTGATGGGAGAGCAGTCCCTCGGAGACGAGCGCGACCAGCTCCGCCACCCGCTGCGGCGCGACGCCCAGCTCGGCCGGCGAGACCCCGCGGCGGTTGGCCAGCTCGCGCAGCGGCCCCACGTGCCAGTTCGCGGCTTCGGACGGGGTCAGGCCCGCCGCGATGAGCGCCTCGAACGCATCGGCCTCCGCCCGGTCGGCGGTGAGCTGGTCGGCCAGGCGCCACTCCAGCGCCAGGGCGCGCACGTAGCGCTCACGACGCGCCTCGGGCAACTCGGGCAGCCGGGCGCGTTCCTCTTCGATCCAGGCGGGCTCGAGGACGAGCGGCGGCAGATCGGGGTCGGGGAAGTAGCGATAATCCTGGCTCTCTTCCTTCGAGCGCATGGGCCGCACCGTGCCGTCGGCCTCGTCCCAGAGCAGCGTCGCCTGGCGCACCTCGCCGCCCGCGTCGAGTAACGCGCGCTGGCGCTCGATCTCGACCGACAGGGCGCGCTCGACCGCCGCGAAGGAGTTGAGGTTCTTCACCTCCGTCTTGGTGCCCAGCGCCTTCGCCCCGACCGGGCGCAGCGAGACGTTGGCGTCGACGCGCAGGCGGCCCTCCTCCATCGAGCAGTCGCTCACCTCGCAGTACTGCAACAGCCGCTTGAGTCCACCCAGCCACAGGCGCACGTCGCCGGGATCGCGGAAGTCGGGCTCGGTCACGATCTCGGCCAGCGGCGTGCCCGCCCGGTTGAGGTCGACCCCGGTCGCGTCGGCGAACCGGTCGTGCAACGACTTTCCGGCGTCGTCCTCGAGGTGCAGGCGGCGGATGCGTGCCTCGACCGAGCGCTCGGGCCCCGTCACGCGCAGTCGCCCGTCGGTGGCCAGCGGCGCCTCGAACTGGCTGATCTGGTATCCGCGTGGCAGGTCGGGGTAGAGGTAGTTCTTGCGCGCGAACACCGAGTGCTCGTTAACCCGGCAGCCCAGCGCCAGGGCCGCCCGC
>RFGQ01000081.1 GCA_003695865.1 Gemmatimonadota bacterium
CCCCCTCGCTGCCTACGAGCCGGAAGGGTCTCAGCCCCCGCCCAGACGCGCGGCCACCTTGGTCCCGCCGCCCGCCACCAGGCGGAACGCGCGCGCGCCTTCGATGAGCGGCTCGATCACCTCCGACCCCATCCCGGCCACCTGCGCCGCGTCGGCGAGCTGCGCGAACAGGAACTGGTAGTGCATGGGGATGTTGACGGTGCTCAGATCGGGCCACAGCTCGCGGTCGCGCAGCCCCCGGTAGCTGTAGACCTCGTTCACCAGCTTGAGGTTACGCTCGAGGTCGAACCACTCGCCGCCCATGGCGTCGGTGCCCTTCACCCATCCCTCGGGCGCGTCCCGGTTCAGGTCGCGCATGACGAGCTTCGTGGCGAGGCCGTAGCGCACGCCCCAGTCCCGCAGGCCCAGGTCCGCGATGAGGCCGCCCGTCGTCGCGAAGAAGATGGGCCGCTCGGGCAGCGCGTCGTGGATGATGTTGAGCGCGATGCGCTGGCCGCGGTCGAGGTACGTGCCGGCCGGATAAGTGACCCCCACCGGCCCGAGCGGGACCGTGAAGTCACGGGGCAGCGTACCGCTCCCCACCTGATCGAGCTGCTCGTCCGTGGCCACCGTGATCGCCCGGCTGGGCCGCGCCACGGCCCCGGAGTAGACGCCGCCCGACTGGTTGCCGTCGAACAGACGCTGGCGGGCGGGGTCGGTCAGGTCGCGCAGCTGCTTGGGATACCACGACGTGTAGAGATACTGGACCACGATGACGGTCACGTCCTGGCGGATGCCCTCGACCTCCTGCAGGTACCAGAGCGGGAAGGTGTCGTTGTCGCCGTTGGTGAACAGGATCCCGTAGGGCTCCACGCTCATGAGCAGGTCGTAGGCCCAGTCCCGCGCCGCGTAGTCGCCCCGCCGGTCCGCCCACCCGGCGTTCAACGCGAGCGGCACGAAGGCGACCAGGAACATGGGCGCGGCAAGCCTCAGACCGCGGGCGCCACCGATGTAGTCGCCGACGGCCTTCCACAGCCCGGCCAATCCGACGCCCGCCAGGTTCCCCCACACGATGAAGCTGGCGACGAAGAAGTAGTCGCGCTCGCGCACCTCGTGCGCGCGCAGGTCGGTGATGTGCGGCGCCAGTGAGAAGCCGTACTTGAAGTTCAGATAGAAGACGAGGCCCAGCGTGAGCGTCCCGACCAGGGCCGCCAGGAACCCGAACAGTCGCCGGTCGGCCTGCCAGGCGACCACGAGGCCCATCACGCCGAGCCCGAGGAAGATCATGGCAAAGGGCAGCCTCGCGCCCCACGGGACGGGCGACGGATCGACCGAGCGCGCCCACTGCCATTCGAAGTACTGGTAGTAGTTCTCGAGCTGGTCCGAGAAGGGCGCCTGGCGCTGGGTGACGGGCGGCTTGAGGTACTGCTTGCGCGTCAGGTTGTCGGCCAGCGCGGGGCATCCCGCCTTGCCCAGCGTGTAGACCGCCACGACCGCCGATGCCGCGCTCTCGCACGTGGGATCGCCTTCGTTGATGACCGGATCCTCGGCGGCGCGGATCGGCAGGAAGAAGTTGAAGCTCAGGCCGATCAACACGGCGGGCACGGCGCGCGCGAGAAACCGCGTGCTGAAGAGCACCCCGGGCCGCGCGAGCAGCACCAGCACGCCCACCGCCGGCGCCATGAGCAGCGACATGAGGTGGTTGGTCGAGCCCAGGATCCCCAGGTAGATCGCGCCCACCAGATAGCGCACCGCTTCGGGCCTGTCGCGGCGGTCGAACCAGCGCACCGCCAGCCAGCACGCGGCGGCCATGGTCATGACGCTGACCGTGTAGACCTTTTCGTTGACGTTCGACTGGTTCCACACCGTGTAGGCGGTGGCGCCGATGAGCGCGCCCGCCGCGGCGCCCACGGTGGCCATCCAGCGCTTCTCCATCACGGCCGACAGCACGCGGTGCGAGATGAGGAAGAGAAAGCCGGTCGCCAGCGCGCTGGTGGTGGCGGCGAGCAGGTTGATACGCACGGCCACGGGCAGTCCCAGGGGCGCGAGCAACAGGCTCCACACCTTGCCCAGGACCACGAAGAGCGGATTCCCCGGCGGATGGGGGATGCCCAGGATGTGGGCCGTCGCGATGTATTCGCTGGTGTCCCACCACGTCGTGGTGGGCGCCAGCGTGGCGACGTACAGGGCGAGGACCGCGAGGGTGGCCAGGGCCGCCTCGCGATAAGGCGGTCGATAGTCGTGCATCGATCTCGTCTTGTGGGTCGGGATCCGGTTTCCGCTCAGGATCCGGCGAACGTGATGCGGTAGATCCTATCGCCGCCGTCGTCCGAGAGGTAGAGGGCGCCGTCGGGGCCGACGGCCGGGTAGACCGGCCGGCCCTCCGCCCGCCGGCCCTGGAGCCAGCCGTAGGCGAAGTCCTCCATCGCGACGGGCCGGCCGTCGTCGACGTCGATGCGCACCAGCTTGTAGCCGGTGGGCACGGAGCGGTTCCACGAACCGTGGAACGCCACGAACAGGTCGCCTCGGTAGGCCTCGGGAAAGGCGTCGCCCGTGTAGAAGACCATGCCGAGCGGCGCGGAGTGGGCCTGCATCTCGAACGCCGGCGGCCGCGTGTCGCCGCAACGGTTCCCGTCCGCGTACTCCGGGTTCGGGATGCGATCCCCGTAGCAGTAGGGCCACCCGTAGTGCGCCCCCGGCTCGAGGATGTTGATCTCTTCGGGCGGCAGGTCGTCGCCCAGGTGGTCGCGCTCGTTCTGGCTCACCCAGAGGGCGCCCGTCTCGGGGTGGAACGCCATGCCCGCCGCGTTGCGCAACCCTTCGGCGTAGAGCTCCTCGCCGCTCCCGTCCGGCCGGTAGCGCACCACCGCCGCCCGTCGAGCGTCGGTCTCTTCGCAGACGTTGCAGCTCGAGCCGATCGACACGTACAGCAGGCCGTCCGGTCCGAAGGCGATCTCACGCGTCCAGTGTCCCCCGGTGGGGAGTCCGGGTACGATGACGGTCGCGCGGGTGAAGTCGGGGGCGTCGAGCCGGATCACCTGGTGTTCCTCGCCCACGTAGAGGTCCCCCTCGTGGAACGCGAGCCCGTAGGGTCGACGGAGGCCGTCGGCCACGGTCTCGGGCGCCCGGCCCGGCCGGGCGGGGTCGAGGCGGACGATGCGTCCCGCCCCGGACAGGGCGGCATAGAGCAGCCCGTCGGGCCCGAAGCGGAGCGTGCGTACGCCCCCAACGCCCTGGTCGGCGAACACCTCGATACGAAAGCCGGCCGGGACGGTGATACCTTCGGCGGCGGGCGGCGGGGCGGGCGGACCGTCGCCGGCGCCCGGGTCGGCCGCGGGCTCGGCTCCGCCCGAGCACGCGGTGAGCAGCGCCAGGCACAGTGCGGCCGCCGCGGCCCGTCTGGGAGCGCGCAGAGGCAATCGGGCGGCCGGCGGTGCCGTGGTGGGCGGGTCCTTCATGCCTCTCCCCCTTCAGGTCCCGACCGGGGCAGCCCGTGGCGGGCGACGCGGTCGATCGCGTCCAGCACCAGGTCAACCTCGGCGGGCGTGTTGTAGACGTGGGTCGACAGGCGCATCCAGCCGTAGCCGTACTCCCCGATCACCCGCGTGCGTACCCTGTGGGCCGCCGCCAGGTGCCGCTGCAGGGCCGGTGCCGCCACACCTTCGAGGGTGAACGACGTCATGGCCGACGACAGTTCCGGATGGCCCGACGACACGATCCGCACGCCCGGGATGGCGGCGAGCCCCTCTCGCAGCCGTCCGCTCAGGGTGCGCAGGCGCCGCTCGACGCGCTCCGGCCCCAGAACACGCGCGAAGCCGACCGCGGCCAACAGTCCGGCCAGCCGCGACTCGTCGATCGTGCCCATGTGGTTCAGACGGTGGGCGCCGAGCTCGAGGTTGTCCCACCCGCCCGACGCGAGCGTCGCATGCAGTCCGCTGCGCCAGCGCTCCGAGAGGTACAGCAGTCCCGTGCCCTGTGGCGCGAGCAGCCACTTGTGCGGCGACGACGCATACGTGTCGCCCCCCAGCGCATCGAGGTTCACCGGCAGCATTCCGGGCGGGTGCGCCCCGTCCACCGCGAAGATCACGTCGCGCTCGCGGCACAGGCGGGCCAGGCGGGCGACCGGGAGCACCGTACCGGTCGTGAAGGTCAGGTGCGAGAGCGCGAGCACCCGCACGTCGTCGGTGAGCGCCCCGGCGACCACGTCGAACAGCTCGTCGGGGTCGGCCGGTGTGGCCGGCAGGTGCACGCGGCGCAGCTCGGCACCGCGCCGCGCGCAGGCCGCCCGCCAGGGCTCGAGGCCTCCGACGTGCTCGTGATCCGAGGTGAGCACGGTGTCGCGGCGGCCCAGCGGCAGCCCCCACGCGACGAAGCTCGTGGCCTCGGTCGTGTTGCGAGGGAAGACGAACCCCGCGGGGTCGGCCCCCAGCAGGGCGGCCAACTCGCCCTTGAGGTCGTCCCAGCGCACGCCCGGCGGCAGGCTCTCGGCCACGCGCCGGGTGTGCTCCACCACGGCGTCGACGACGATGCGCGGCTGCGCGCCCAGCGTCCCCGTGTTCAGGTAGACGCGCTCGGGCGGGATCGAGAACTGGCTGCGCACGACCTGCCAGAACTCCTCCCCGTCGGGCGGCCCGGAGTCCTCGAGGCGGCGGGCGAGCGCGGCCAGCCCGCGCGGCCACGCGAGCGCCGCGCTGCCGACGAGCGTCACGAAGCGGCGGCGGTCCATGCGCGAACGTGGGCTCGTACGGCCCCACGGCGCAACGGATGCGTGGAAGGGGGAGTCGTGGGCGCCCGCAGGGGAGACGGGCTGCCGGCCCCGCGCCCCCGCACCGGCGGGCAGCGATCGACCCGTGACCGGGGCCGCCGGACGGCC
>RFGQ01000082.1 GCA_003695865.1 Gemmatimonadota bacterium
CGCGCGTTCGCGCGCAACCGCCTGGCCGTGGCGGGCGCGATCGCCGTGGTGACGCTCTACGGGATCGCCCTGCTGGCGCCGCTCGTCGCCCCCGCCGACCCCATCGCGCAGGGCGACCTGTTGCGCGAGCGCCTGCTTCCGCCGGGCTCGGCGGGCCACCTGCTCGGCACCGACACGTTCGCCCGCGATGTGCTCTCGCGCATGGTCTACGGAGCGCGTATCTCGCTCTCGATCGGTTTCGTGGCTGTGGGCATCAGCGTCTCCATCGGCACGGTCGTGGGCGCGGTCGCCGGCTATTTCGGCCGCTGGGTCGACGCGGCACTCATGCGCTTCGTCGACATGGTGATCTCGTTTCCACGCCTAGTGCTTCTCATCACGATCATCGCGCTGTTCGACGCGCAGTCGATCTTCCTGATCATGGCCGTGCTGGGCCTCACGCAGTGGCCGGGCACGGCGCGGATCGTGCGGGGTGAGGTGCTCTCGCTGCGCGAGCGCGAATTCGTGCAGGCCGCGCGGGCGCTGGGATACTCCCGGTGGCGGATCCTCTTTCGACACGTGATTCCCAATGCGCTGGCGCCCGTCATCGTCGCCTCGACCCTCGGCATCGGGAACGTGATCGTGCTCGAGGCCGGGCTCAGCTTTCTGGGCATCGGGCTCCAGCCTCCGACCCCGAGTTGGGGCGGCATGGTCGCGGTGGGCCGCGACGACCTGCTCAACGCCTGGTGGCTCTCGACCTTCCCGGGATTCGCGATCGTCCTGACCGTGCTCTGCATCAACCTGGTGGGCGACGGCCTCAGGGACGCGCTCGATCCCCGGCTGCGGGCCTGACCCCTATGAACCTGCTCGAGATCCGCGACCTGCGCGCCTACTTCCACACCGATCAGGGGGTGGCCCGGGCGGTGGACGGCGTCTCGTTCGACGTGCGCGAGGGCGAGACGCTGGGCCTGGTCGGCGAGTCGGGCTGTGGCAAGACGGTCACGTCGCTCTCGGTCATGGGGCTGCTCCCGCAGCCGCCGGGCCGCATCGAGGCGGGCAGTTCGATCCGCTTCGCCGGCGAGGAGCTGGTCGGGGCGGGCGAGCGCCGCCTGCGGAGTCTACGCGGCAACGAGATCGCGATGATCTTCCAGGAGCCCATGACCTCGCTGAACCCGGTCTATCCTGTAGGGGACCAGATCGCCGAGGCGCTGCGCCTGCATCGGGGAATGACCCGCGCGGAGGCAAGGGCTCGCACCGTCGAACTGCTCGCCGAGGTGGGTATCCCCGAGCCGGCCCGCCGCTACGATGAATACCCCCACCAGCTCTCGGGGGGGATGCGGCAGCGGGTGATGATCGCCATGGCGCTCTCGTGCGAGCCGCGCCTGCTCATCGCCGACGAGCCCACGACGGCGCTCGACGTCACGATCCAGGCGCAGATCCTCGACCTGTTGGCCGGTCTGCGCCGTGCCCACGGCATGAGCATGCTCCTGATCACGCACGATCTGGGGGTGGTGGCCGAGGTGTGCGACCGGGTTGTGGTGATGTACGCGGGCCAGGTCGTCGAGTCGGGCACGGTCGAAGAGGTCTTCTACGACCCCCGCCACCCCTATACGCGCGGCCTGCTCCAGTCGGTGCCGGATGTGGCTGCGGCGGGCGGCGAACGGCGGCTGAATCCGATTCCGGGGCTGGTGCCCAGCCCGACCGCATGGCCCGACGGCTGCCGCTTCCACGACCGCTGCGGGGTGGCGGAACCCCGCTGCGCGGGCACGCCGCCCCCGCTCTTCGAACTCGGCCGGGCCGATCGTGCCTGCCGCTGCTGGCTGGAGGAGCAAACGTGAGCGCCGACGTGCTGGTCCGGGTAGAGGACCTGGTGAAGCACTTTCCTCAGCGCTCGGGATTCGGCGTGCGGAGCGGCGCACCGGTGCGCGCCGTCGACGGCGTGAGCTTCACGATTCGCCGGGGTGAGACGCTCGGGCTGGTGGGGGAGTCGGGCTGTGGCAAGTCCACGACCGGCAGGGCCCTGCTGCGCCTGATCGAGCCCACCGCGGGCCGGGTCGAGTTCGACGGCCAGGACGTCGGTGCCATGGATCCCGAGGCGCTGCGGCGGCTCCGGCGTCGCGCCCAGATCGTGTTCCAGGACCCCTTCTCGTCGCTGAATCCACGCATGACCGTAGGCGCCATGCTGGACGAGGTGTTGCGCGTGCACGGCTTGGCGGGCGACCGCCGTGCGCGAAAGGCGCGCGTGCGTGAGTTGCTCGACCTGGTGGGTCTGCGCCCCGAACACGAAGATCGCTATCCGCACGAGTTCTCCGGCGGTCAGCGACAACGCCTGGGCGTGGCCCGCGCGCTCAGCGTCGAACCCGACTTTCTCGTGCTCGACGAGCCGGTCTCGGCGCTCGACGTGTCGGTACAGGCACAGGTGATCAACCTGCTCCAGGATCTGCAGGAGCGTCTGGGACTCACCTACCTGTTCATCGCTCACGACCTTGCGGTGGTCGAGCACGTGAGCGACCGGGTGGCGGTCATGTACCTGGGACGCATCGTGGAGATCGCCGACGCCGTCGACCTGTACCGGGAGCCCCGCCATCCCTACACGCGCGCACTTCTCTCGGCCGTGCCGCGGCCCGATCCGAAATCAACCCGGGCCCGCCGGCGTATCATGCTGCCGGGTGACGTACCGAGCCCGGTCGATCCCCCTTCGGGGTGTGCGTTCCATCCGAGATGTCCGCACCCCGCCAAGGATGCCTCGTGCGCGGTCGGGCGCCCGGTGCTTGAGCCCGTCGCCGACGGGCACGCGGTGGCCTGCCCGAAGGCCCTGGAAGCCCTGCGGAACGGGGGTTGACAGTGTCGGAAAGGGCCGCTCATTTTCGTGGCCCTGTTTTCGACGGTAGGATCCGCGCGTACCTCGACGCGGCGGATGTGCAGGACAGGATTTAACTTCGGCTGGAGGTCCTCTTGGTCGGTCTGACGCAAATCTATGGAGCCCTGCTCCAGATTCCGGGTCTCGAGACCCAGGATCAGACCCTCGGTGAGCAGATGGCGTTCGTCTGGGAGCAGACGGGGTTCATGCGTTGGCCCCTGGCCTTCTGCCTGGTGCTCGGCATCATCGTCATCATCTGGAAGTTCTTCGACCTGACCATGAAGGCCTCGCGCACCAAGAAGGTGCTGGCCGAGGTCGACGAGCTGCTCGCCGAGCATCGCATCGACGAGGCTCTCGAGGCGACGCGCAACTCCGATGCGCCCGCGGCCAAGATCCTCTACGCCGGCCTCGATCGGCACGAGGAGGGCACCGAGCGTGTCATGAAGGCGATCGAGAACCAGGGCCTGATCGAGCTGTCGAAGCTCGAGAGCGGCCTGGTGGTGCTCGCCACGCTCACGAACGTGGCGCCGCTGCTCGGCTTCCTCGGGACGGTGATCGGCATGATCATCGCCTTCCAGTCGATCGAGCAGGCCGGTGAGGTCGAGGCGACGCTGGTGGCCGGTGGTATCAAGGTGGCGCTGCTCACGACGGCGGCCGGTCTGGTCATCGCCATCCCGGTGAGCATCATGCACAACTACTTCGTGTCGCGCATCGACAGCCTGGTGATCGACATGGAGGAGTCGGCCCAGAAGATGATCGACGCGCTGCACCGCATGCAGAATCAGCGCACCACGCACGGCGACTGACGATCCGGCGCCCCGGCGGCGCCGCGACCCAGCAGGAACCCGCGAGGGGGCCGCCCACCAGGGCGGCCCCCTTCGTGCGTGAAGTTCCGTCGGCCTCGTGGGAACCTGCGGGGGCCCGCCACCGGTAACGGTTGATGGAAGCGCGACCGCACCCGACACTCCCGGCGAGATGATCGTTCACCTGCTCGTCCTGACCTACGCCATCGCGGCGGCCCTGACCACCGCGCCCGCGGGGGCACGCGCCCACCTCCAGCAGGAGGCGTCCGCCTCCGGTGTGCCGGCGCCGTATCGGGCGGGCCGGGTCGGTGAGCGCCCGCAGCACCCGCGCGGGCCGGCAGACGGACTCTCCCCCGAGCGGCCCGCGGCCGCCGTCCTCGACTCGGCCCGGGCGGAGCTCAGGGCCGGGCGCTACTGGCACGCGGCCCGACTGCTCCGCAGCGAGGCGGCCGAGCGCGTGCAGAGCGACCCCGAGGCGCGGCTCCTGCTTGCGCGGGCCGATGCCGGGTGGCGCGCCTGGCCGGCGGTGGTCGAGAATCTCGAG
>RFGQ01000083.1 GCA_003695865.1 Gemmatimonadota bacterium
CGGGGACGCCCGGGGCGATCGGGACGACCCGGGCCGCGACGGGGAGCCGGCCGGAGGCGCCCGGGAGCGCCTGGGGGGATGGGGCAAGCAGGGGCTCGGAATGCTCGGGGCGATGAAGGACGCCATCGAAGAGGCGATCCGAGAAGCCAAGGAGCGCGGCGATCTCTCGCAGGAGCGTGCCCGCGAGCTCTTCCAGAAGGGGATGCGCAAGGCGCAGGAAGCCGCCGGAGGCGCGCGCGAGGCCTTCGACTTCGTGAACCAGAAGGAGTTCGAACGTCTGGAGTCCCGCGTTGTGGAGCTGCGCAGGCGGGTGGAGGCGCTCGAGGCGAAGCTCGGTGTGGCGCCCGACGCCGGTTCGTCCGCCGCCGGCTCGGAGGAGAGCGGGGGCGGTGGCGACGCGTTCCCGGGCGGTGCGGACGAGGCCGGCGAAGGCTCGTGAGCGGACGCCACAGCCGGACCATGGGCGCAGGCTAAGCGCCGCGGGCGAACCCCTTGAGCGGGGCCGCAGATCGCCCTATATTGTGCAGTACTCGGGCCGCCCCCCCAAAAGGGGCGGCCGGTTTTTTGGAGGTGGGGGAGAAGGTGGCCCCCGCTTTTTTATTCCCGGTGATCGGGGTCTGGAGCACGCCGTTGGCCGGTCGCTGGAGCGAGGTGGAGGCCGAGCTCGAGGCGCGCGTGAGTGCGCTTGGGTTCGAGCTGGTACAGGCGTCGTGGGCGGGTAGCCGCGCGCGGCCCGTACTGCGCCTGCGCATCGACCGTGCCGACGGGGAGCCGGTGACGGTGAACGACTGTGCGGCCGTGTCGCGAGGGCTGGAGCCCTGGCTGGACGCGCACGAGGCGTTGCCCGAGCGGTATGTGCTCGAGGTTTCGTCGCCGGGGATCGAGCGGCCGCTGACGCGCCCCCGGGACTGGACCCGCTTCGCGGGACGGCCGGTGGTGGTGAAAGCGGCGCGCCCGCTGGCCGGAGACCGGACGCGCGTCGAGGGCGAGATCGTGGGTCTCGACGAAGACGCGCCCCGGCCTACCGCCCGCGTGCGGCTCGGCGAGGGGGAAGAGGTGCGCGTGCCTCTGGAGGACGTGCTCGACGCCCACCTCGTGATGGAGTGGGACTGAAGCGGGCCCGGAGCCCGCGCACGAATTGCAACGGGGTTGAGGAGACCATGGCGAACGCCGGTCAGATTGTAGCGGCCTTCCGCGATGTCGCGGCCACGAAGAGCCTGTCGCAGGAGGAGGTCAACGACCTCATCCGCGACGGCATCATGGCCGGGCTCGCGCGCATCTACGGGCCGAACGTAGAGGCCGAGATCGATGTGAACGAGGAGACGGGTGACTTCGACATCGTCGTACTCCGCCGGGTGGTCGAAACGGTCGAGGATCCTTCGTGCGAGATCAGCCTCGAGGAAGCCCGCTGGGACGACCCCACCTTCGAGGTGGGGGACGTCATGGAGATTCCGGTCAACTTCGAGGAGTTCGGTCGCAACGCGGTCATGGCGGTCAAGCACCGCATCGTGCAGCGGGTGCGCGAGGGCGAGCGGCAGCGCATCCGCGACGAGTACGCGGACCGCGTGGGGGAGTTGCTGTCGGGCGAGGTGCAGCAGATCGAACGCGGAAAGATGGTGGTGCTGCTCAACCGCTCGCGCGACGCCGATGCGATCATCCCCTGGAAGGAGCAGAACCCGCGCGAACGGTTCCGGCAGGGCGATCCGATCCGGGCGGTGCTGAAGAAAGTCGACGAGACGCCCAAGGGCCCGCGCCTGATCCTGTCGCGGGCCGACAAGGGCTTCGTCAAGGCGCTCTTCAGGCTCGAGGTGCCCGAGATCGAGCAGGGGATCGTCGAGATCAAGGAGATCGCGCGCGAGGTGGGCGGGCGCACGAAGATCGCCGTCTACAGCCGTGACGAGTCGATCGATCCGGTGGGTGCGTGTGTGGGCCTCAGGGGCTCGCGCGTGCAGGCGGTGGTATCGGAGCTGGGCGGCGAGCGCATCGACATCGTGCCCTGGCATCCCGATCCCGAGGTCTTCGCCCGCCGGGCGCTGGCGCCGGCCCGCGTCACCAAGGTGGTGAGCGATCCCGAGCGCCAGGTGATCACGGCGATCGTGGACGAGGATCAGCTCTCGCTGGCGATCGGCCGCAACGGGCAGAACGTCCGGCTGGCCTCGCAGCTCATCGGCTGGCAGATCGATCTGTACGGCTCGCGGGAGTGGCTCGAGCGCAGCTCCGACATGTCGATCTTCACGCCCGACGAAGCGCCGACGCTCGAGGTGTCCGACTTCCCGCTCGCCGAGCTGCAACTCGAGGCGGACACGCTGGCGGCTCTGGATGCGGCCGGGTATAGTTCGTTCCTCCAGATCATCGACCTGACGAGGGCCGATTTCCTCGCCATCGAGGGGATCGACGAGGCGACGGCGGACGAGCTGCTGCGGCTGATCGACGAGCTGACGGTGGTCGACGAGCCGGCGCCGGCGGCCGACGAGGACGCCTCCGAAGAGGAGGCCGAGGCCGAAGTGCCCGAGGTCGATGGCGAGGCGGAGGGTGAGGCCGAGGCCGCACCCGAGGCCGAGGCGGCGGAGGCCGGGGACGACACCCCGGACGAGGACGACGAGAAGGACGGCGACTGAGGCGCTCGGCCTGTTGGGGCTCGCCCGCAGGGCGGGCGCCGTCGAGGTGGGTACCGAGGCGGCGCGTCGCGCCCTGCGAGAGGGCACGGCGCGTCTCGTTCTGATCGCGCGAGACGCCGCCGAGGGGCAGCGCCGAAAGGTGGTGCAGCGGCTCCGCCATGGGGAGGTCCCCTACAGGGTCGTAGGTACGCGGGAGGAGCTGGGCCGCGCCGTGGGCGCGCCCGCCGCTTCCGCTTTGGCGGTGACCGGTGCATCGTTCGCCCGGCAACTGCTCGGCCGCCTGGGTCAAGAGGACCCGGGCGCCGATTGTGAAACGGATCGGAGGTAGTCCTTAGGCATGCGGGTTCTCGATCTTGCGGCCGACCTGGGGGTGTCCCCGGAAGTCGTGTTGGGCTTGCTCCGCACGATGCAGATCGCCGTGGCGGGCGCGGAGGCAGAGGTCTCCGAAGCGGACGTCGCCCGCGTGCTCGCGCGCGTCGAGCGCGAGCGTCGCGCCGGACACGAAGATGTGAGCGAGGCGATCGAGGCGGCGATCCAGGACGCGCGGCCCACCGCGGGTCGGCGTCGTCGCCGCCGCCGCAGCGAACCCGAGCCTGCGGAGGCGCCCGAGGCGGAAGCCGGGGACGATGCGGTCGTCTCGGACCAGCCGGAGGCCGCTGAAGGCGAGGCCGGCGACGCCGGGTCTGCGGACGAGGCGTCGGCCGAGCCTGCGGGCGGAGGCAAGATCGAGGCGTCGGCCGAGCCCGAGCCCGCCGGTGAAGAGGCCGCTCCGGAGGCGCCCGAAGTCGAGGACGCCACCGACGAAGACGAGCCTTCCGTCGAAGCCCCCGAGGCCGAGGCCGGCGCGGGCGGAGAGGCTTCTTCCGAAGCCGGTGAGCCTGAGGCCGACGAGGCCGTGACGGAAGCACCGGCGGACGAGGCGCAGGAGCCGGTCACGCCCATGCCCGCGCGGGCCGCGGCGCCGCCGACCCCCGTGCGGGGGACCACGAGCGAGGGAGGGCGGCGCATCGTGCGCAGGCCCACGCCCGCGGCGAGCGCCGGTCCGGGCGGACAGGTGCGCATCCAGGCCGAGGGGTACACGCCCGACGGCCGCCGCAAGCGCAAGAAGGACAAGAAGAAGCGCCAGCGTGTCGACCGGGACGCCGTGCAGGAAAACATCAGCCGGGTCATGGCCGAGCTGAAGGGTGGCGGCAAGAAGCGCCGGCGCCGACACAGCGGCCCCAGCCGCGAGGAACTCGAGGCACAGGAAGAGGAGGCGCGGCAGCAGGAGGAGCGCGAACGCCGCACCGTGCGGGTCAACGAGTTCCTCACCGTGGCCGAGCTTGCCGAGCTGGTCGACGTCTCGCCGACCGAGATCGTGGGCTCCGCCTTCAAGAACCTGGGGCTGATGGTCACCATCAACCAGCGTCTCGACTTCGACCAGATCGAGCTGTTGCTCGACGAGTTCGGCTTCGAGGCCGTCCGCGAGGAGGAATACGCGGCGCCCGAACTCGAAGTCGAGGAGGAGGACGATCCCGAGAGCCTGGTCCCGCGTCCGCCGGTGGTGACGGTCATGGGTCACGTCGACCACGGGAAGACGTTGCTGCTCGACCGGATCCGCGACACGAACGTGGTCGCGGGCGAAGCGGGCGGCATCACGCAGCACATCGGCGCCTACCATGTGGAACTGGACGACGGCCGCAGCCTGACATTCCTCGACACGCCGGGGCACGCCGCCTTCACCGCCATGCGGGCGCGCGGCGCCGACGTGACCGACATCGTGATCCTGGTGGTGGCGGCCGACGACTCGGTGATGCCGCAGACCAAGGAGGCGATCAGCCACGCCCGGAACGCGGGCGTACCCATCGTGGTCGCGATCAACAAGTGCGACCTCCCGGCGGCCGACCCGAACCGGGTCAAGCAGGAGCTGCTCCAGCACGACGTGCAGGTCGAGGACTTCGGCGGCGACGTGCTCGTGGCCGAGATCTCCGCCAAGACGGGGCAGGGCATCGAGGATCTGCTCGAGAAGGTGCTTCTGCAGGCCGAGTTGCTCGAGCTCAAGGCGAACCCCGACCGCGAGGCGCGCGGTACGGTGATCGAGGCCCAGCTCGATGTCGGGAAGGGGCCCGTCGTGTCGGTGCTCGTGCAGAAGGGCACGCTGCGCGTGGGCGACAGCTTCGTGGTCGGCAACTACGACGGTCGCGTACGCGCCATGCTCGACGAGCGCGGCCAGAACGTCGAGGAGGCGGGCCCCAGCATCCCCGTCCAGCTTCTGGGCGCCGGCGGAGTGCCGCAGGCGGGCGACACGCTGCAGGTGATGGATGCGGTGAAGGCCGCCGAGATCGCACAGGCGCGGCAGCGGCTGGAGCGTGAGAAGCAGCTCCGCATCAAGGAGCGCGGCTTCAAGCTCGGAGACTTCTCGGCCCTGCTCGAAGAGGGCAAGGCTTCCGCGCTGCCGCTCGTCATCAAGGCCGACGTGGACGGCTCGGTGCAGGCCGTGTCCGACGCGCTCGAGCAGCTCTCGACGGACGAGGTGCAGGTGCAGATCGTGCACCGTGGTGTGGGCGCGATCAACGAGTCCGACGTGCTGCTGGCCAGCACGGCGGGAGCGGTCGTCATCGGCTTCCGGGTGCGCCCCGACACCGGCGCCCGCCAGCTCGCCGAGCGTGAGGACGTCGACGTACGCACCTACGACGTGATCTACGACGCCGTCGACGAGGTGCGCGCCGCGCTGGAAGGCATGCTGTCGCCCGAGCGGCGCGAGGAGGTCATCGGGGCCGCCGAGGTGCGCGAGATCTTCAAGATCACGAAGGTCGGCACGATCGCGGGCTGCTACGTGGTCGAGGGCGTCATCGACCGCAAGGGACACGCGCGCCTCATCCGCGACGGGATCGTCATCTACGACGGCGAGTTCAGCTCTCTCAAGCGCTTCAAGGACGACGTCAAGGAGGTGCGCGAGGGCTTCGAGTGCGGGATCGGCATCGCCAACTACAACGACATCAAGGTCGGCGATCTTATCGAGTGCTACCGCGTCGAAGAGGTCGCCCGCACCCTCGCCGGGTCGGGGTCGGCGAGCTGAGTCGCGGAGGCCGCGATGGTCGTGGCCACGATGACCTGGGAGTTGAGGCTTCCCGGCTGCCGGTCGCTCAAGGAGAAGCGCATGGTCGTGCGCTCGCTGCGTGAGCGTCTGCGGCGGCGCTTCAACGTGTCCGTGGCCGAGACGGCCTGGCAGGACGTGCACGACCGGGCCGAGCTGACGGCGGCGCTGGTCGCCGGCGACCGGCGCTTCGCCGACTCGGTCCTCTCCCGCATGGACGACCTGGTCGCCGCCGACGGACGGGCGCTCGTGGTGGGCGCCCGCAGCGAGTTTCTCTGAGCGGCCGCCCGGCCGGTACGGACCATGGGACATCGACGAGACCGCCTGAACGCTCAGTTCAAGCGCGAGATCAGTGAGATCCTGCGGCGCGAGGTGCGCGATCCCCGCATCGGCACCGTGATCGTGACCGACGTGGACGTGACGCCCGACCTCTGGCTGGCGCGGGTCTTCGTGCAGATTCCCGGCGACGAGGCCGTGCGCGCGGAGGCGCTCGCCGGCCTGCAGGCGGCGGCCCCGTTCGTGCGCCGACACCTCAAGCCGCTGCGCATCCGGCGCATTCCCGAACTGCGCTTTCTCGAGGACCGCACGCTCGAGCAGGCGCATCGCATCGAAGAGATCCTCAGAGAAGTGGGGGTCGAAGACGGCGGGGGGGGCGACGAGGGCGCTCCGCCCGGAGAGGTGCGCGA
>RFGQ01000084.1 GCA_003695865.1 Gemmatimonadota bacterium
CCGCTGACACCCAGCCCGAGCGCGCCCTTCCAGTCGAGCCTCACCGCACCTCCAGGCCCGCTCGCGCTTCCCTGATCAGGCGGCCCATCTCGCGGACCGCCCGTTCCATCCCCGTGAAGAGGGCCCTCGAAACCACCGAGTGCCCGATGTTGAGCTCCTCGAGTTCGGGGATGGCCGCCACCGGCTGGACGTTCTCGTAGGTCAGGCCGTGGCCCGCGTGGACGGCCAGCCCGAACGCGCGCGCCTGCCGGGCGGCCGAACCGAGCCGCTCGAGCTGCGTCCGCCGTTCTTCGGCGGTGCGCGCGTTCGCGTACTCGCCCGTATGCAGTTCCACGGCGTCGACCCCGAGCCGGGCCGACGCTTCGAGCGCCGCCGGATCGGGATCGATGAACAGGCTCGTGCGGACGCCCGCTTCGCGGAGCGCGGACAAGGCGTCCACCAGCGCTGCGCACGCCGCCGGATCGGTCACCGCCAGCCCCCCCTCGGTCGTGATCTCTTCGCGCCGCTCGGGCACGAGCGTGGCCTGCGTCGGCCGCACTTCACAGGCCAGCGCGACGATCTCGTCGCTGGTCGCGAGTTCCAGGTTGAGGGCGGTCCGGCAGGTCTCCGCCAGCAGGCGCACGTCCCGATCCTGAATGTGGCGGCGATCCTCTCGCAGGTGCACGGTGATGCCGTGCGCACCTCCCAGCTCGGCCAGCACCGCCGCCCGGACCGGGTCGGGCTCGTCGGTCCGCCGCGCCTGTCGGACGGTCGCGACGTGATCGATGTTCACGTAGAAGCGCATGATTCCTCGACGGGCGCCTTTCAGCACCCGGCTCAGTCTTCCGGTTCGGCCGCGTCCCCGCCCAGCAGGCGGCTAAGCGCGGGCTCCGCATCTTCGGGGACCAGCCCCTGTTCGCTCGCCTGGCGGAGCAGCTCGCAGCCCAACGCGCGGTACAGCTCGCGTTCGGGACCCTCGAGCGTGCGCAGATGCAGCCCCACGGTCTCGGCGTCGCCGCGAACGATGGGGCCGGTGACCGCCCGGGCCAAGCCCATCTCGCCGATGTTGTCGAGCGTACCGCGGGCGAGCGGCAGCACGGCCCGCAGCGCCTCGTCCTCTTCGAGCCCCGCCCGGCACAGCAGGCGCACCGACGACGCCACCAGGGCGGCCAGATAGTTCGAGGCCATCACGGCGGCGGCGTGATACGCCGGCCGGCCCCGCACGGGCACCGTCACGACCGTGCACCCCAGGGCGGCGGCCAGACGGTGGCCGGCGCGCATCGCGGTGGACTCGCCAGCGACCGCCACCGACGAGCCCGCGAGCCGCTCGGCGCCGCTCACCGGATGAGCCACGGTCTGCATGGGATGGAACGAGCCCACCGCGTACCCGACCGCGTGGAGCGGCGTGAGCGCCTCGGTGGAAAGCGCGCCCGAGAGGTGAAACGCTGCGCAACCTTCGGGCGCGGCCCCCAACGCGGCCAGCGCGTGCGCCATCTCGGGCACGTGGTCGTCGGGGACGGCGAGCACGACCACCGTGGTGCCCGGGGGCGGCGCTTCGAGTCCGTGCACGTAGCGCGCCACCCCGTGCATGAAGAGCGGGTGCGCGGGCGGCTCGGGCCGGCGCCCGAAGTAGCTCAGCGTCTCGAGCGCCTCGGCGTGCCACAGAGCGTGACCGAGCGCGAGCCCCATCCGCCCCGGACCCACGATGATCATGCGGTCGCTCACGGCTCCCCTCCCACCCCGTTGCCCTCGAACGTCCTCACCTGCACGCCCGGCTGCTCCCGCAACCGCCCGGCCACCGGATCGGGCAGCCGTGCCACGATGCGCAGTCTGGCGCCCACGGGGCTGACCTCGAGCACCTCGCCCTCTCGGTGCAGGCTCGACGCGAGCGCCCCGTCGCCGGCGGGAACGTCGACCGTGTACGTCCGCATTCGCGCGCGGATGCGGGCCAGCAGAGCCTCACGCAGGGCGCCCAGCGACGCCTCTTCGTGGGCCGACACGAAGACCGCCGCGTGTGGCTCGAAGGCGCGCAGTCGCTCCCGCAGGGCTTCCTCTTCGGCGTGCGTGAGCCGATCCCGCTTGTTGAAGACGAGGAGCTGCGGGGTCTCGAGCAGGCCGAGCTCGTCGAGCACGCCCTCGACGACCCTGCGATGCTCCGTCCAGTCCGGGTGCGACGCATCGATCACGTGCAGCAGCAGATCGGCCTCGCGCGCCTCTTCGAGCGTGGAGCGGAACGACGCAACCAGGTGGTGCGGCAGCTTGCGGATGAAGCCCACGGTGTCGGTGACGAGCGCGCTGTGGCCCCCGCCCACCTCCACCGCCCGTGTCGCCGAGTCGAGCGTGGCGAACAGGCGGTCTTCGACGAACAGGTCGGCCCCCGACAGCGCGCGCAGCAGCGACGACTTACCGGCGTTCGTGTACCCCACCAGCGCCGCGCGAAAGCGGCCGGTGCGAGAGGCGCGCTGCACGGCGCGCGCCATGGCGATGTCTTCGAGCTTGCGGCGCAGGTCGGCGATGCGCCGCCCGATCAGACGGCGGTCCGTCTCGAGCTGTGTCTCACCCGGGCCGCGCAGCCCGATGCCGCCACGAGTGCGCGAGAGGTGGTTCCACATGCGCGTGAGCCGGGGGAGCAGGTACTCGAGCTGGGCCAACTCGACCTGCAACCGGGCCTCGCGCGTGCGCGCGCGCGTCGCGAAGATGTCGAGGATCAGTTCGGGGC
>RFGQ01000085.1 GCA_003695865.1 Gemmatimonadota bacterium
CCGGTGCACGGCGTCGCCCGCGGCGGCCCTCCGCTGATCGTGGGGCGCGGCGCCTCGGGCGGCGCACCCCCTGACCGAACGCTACGAGTCTGGAGATGGTGAAATGGGCGATCTTCTCGCCTTTGCGGAACATCGCGACGGGCAGCTCCGCGGCGCGGCCAACGAGGCCGTGTCGACCGCGGCGCGGCTGGCGGCCGAGCTGGGTGGCGCCGCGCATGCGCTGGTCGTGGGCGGCCCCGGCGTGTCGGCTGCGGCGGCCGAGCTGGGCAGCCGCGGCGCGGCGACGATCCGGGTGGCCGAGCACGAGGCGCTCAGCGCCTACGCGCCCGAAGCCTACGCGCGCGTCGTGGCCGACCAGGTCCGTGCCGGCGGCTACGCGGGCGTGATCTTCGCCGCGACGGCCCAGGGCAAGGACCTGGCCCCCCGTGTCGCGGCGCTGCTCGACGTGCCGCTCGTGCCCGACGTGACCCGCCTCGAGGTGGAGGACGGCGCGCTGGTGGCCACGCGGCCCGTGTATGCCGGCAAGGCGTTCGCCACCGTGACGGTCGACGCGAGCCCCGTGCTCGTCTCGATCCGGCCCAACGTGTTCGCCGCGGAGGAGCGCGCGGCGGCCGGCAGCGTCGAGACCTTCACCCCCGAGCTGCCCGACGAGGCGCTGCGCACGCGCGTGGTGGAATTCGTGGCCGCCGAGGGCGGCAGCCTCGACGTCTCGGAGGCCTCGGTGGTCGTCTCGGGCGGCCGCGGGATGAAGGATCCCTCGAACTGGCATCTGCTCGAGGCGGTGCGCGACGCGATCGGTCCCGAGGCGGCGCTGGGCGCGTCGAGGGCGGTGGTCGACGCCGGCTGGCGGCCGCACGGCGAGCAGGTGGGTCAGACCGGCAAGACCGTCGCGCCCAAGCTCTACATCGCCGTGGGTATCTCTGGCGCGATCCAGCACCTGGCCGGCATGCGCACGTCGGGCACGATCGTGGCGATCAACCGCGATCCCGACGCGCCCATCTTCAACGTGGCCGACTACGGCATCGTGGGCGACGCGATGGAGGTGCTGCCCCGCCTGGCCGAAGAGATCAGGGCGCTGCGCGCGCAGGGCTGAGGCCGCCCCGCCGGGCGGGACGGCCGCGCACCCGGGGGGTCACCGCGAGGATCGCGGTGGCCCCCCGAGCATCTGGACCGGGTCGACCTCCCGTCCTCCCTTCCACACCTCGAAGTGCAGATGTGCGCCGCGCGCGTCGCCGCTGCGGCCGCTGAGCGCGATGATCTGCCCCCCGTCGACGCGCTCGCCCGTGCGGACCCGCAGCTCCGAGAGGTGCGCGTAGACGCTCAGCACGCTCGACCCGTGCTCGAGCCACACCACCGTGCCGTAGCCGGCCATGGTGCCGGCGAAGCGGACTCGCCCACCGCGCATGGCGCGCACGGGCGTGCCTACCGGCACGGCGATGTCCACGCCGCGGTGCACGTCGGGCTTGAGGCCGCGGAAGCGCACGCCGAACGGCGACGTGAGGGGCCCGTCGACCGGCCAGCGGGGCAGCGCGCAGGCGGCCGCGAGCAGGGCGGCCG
>RFGQ01000086.1 GCA_003695865.1 Gemmatimonadota bacterium
AGGCCGCCCTGCCGGCGGAGCCGCCGCCGGGCGTCGACCCGTCTCTGTGGGAGGTGCTGACCACCGAGGAGCGCGCCTTCTTCGCGCGGGCCCGAGCGATCGGACCGCTCACCTACGGACCCGGCCGACCCGGCGAATCGGCAGCGCCGATCCGGGGCGGGCGCGTGGACATGAGGGTGTGACGATGGCCGAACTCGGCGGGATCGGTTCGAGCGCGGGCGCGGATCCCCGGCTGGGCGTGGCGCGCGTCGCGCGGGTGGCCGCGGCGGACGCGGACGGAGGCACCTCGTTCGCCGAGACGCTGAAGCGGGCGCTCGGCGAGGTCTCCGCGTTGCAGGACCGGGCCCAGGACGCGATCGGCGCGTTCGTGACCGGACAGCCCGTGGAGTTGCACGACGTCATGGCGGCGGCCGAGGAGGCCGGCATCGCCCTGGAGATGCTCATCGAGATCCGCAACAAGCTCACCGAGGCGTACCGCACGGTGATGCAGATGCAGACCTGATCGGACGGATATGGGACACGCGCTCGAACGAGTGATCCAGCAGACGCCCGGCGGACGCCGGGTTCTCATCGCCGCGGTGGGCCTGGGCGCCCTCGCGGTCATCTGGGCGTTCGCACAGTGGGCGTCGCGGCCCACCATGGTGCCGGTGATGCGCAACGCGCCGGCGGCCCTGCTCGGGCAGGTCACCTCCAAGCTCGACGAGGCCGGCATCGCGTACTCGCTCGATCCCACGGGGTCGGGCGTGAGCGTGCCCGAGCCCGACGCCGCGAGGGTGCGCGTGCTGCTGGCGAGCGAGGGCATCACCGACGCCGAGTCGCCGGGCTTCGAGCTGTTCGACCAGGCCTCGTGGGGTATGACCGACTTCACCCAGCGGGTGAACTACCGGCGCGCGCTCGAGGGCGAGCTGGAGCGGACGATCGCACGCCTGCGGGGGGTGGAGGCGGCCGACGTGCACCTGTCGCTCCAGGAAGGGTCGTTCCTGCGCGGTGGCGACGCCGCGTCCGAGGCTTCGGTGGTGCTCGACCTGTCCCTGCCGGGGGCGGCCGACGAGGCCATGGTGCGCGGCATCCAGTCGCTCGTCGCCAACTCGGTGGAGCGGCTCGAGCCCGAACGCGTCGCCGTGCTCGACGAGACCGGGCGTCTGCTCTCGGACGAAGGCGCAGCGGGCGCCGGCCTGTCGGACCGGCAGCTCGAGGTGCGGCGCAGCCACGAACAGTACCTGGAATCGAAGGCCATGGACCTGTTGGCCCAGGCCGTCGGTCGCAACAACGCCCGTGTGCGCGTGTCGGCCGAGATGAACTTCGACCAGATCGAGCGCGCGGTGAACGCGGTCGATCCGGATCAGCAGGTGGTCCTCACGGAGGGGCGTTCGGAGGTCGTGCCGGGCACGGCCGAGCAGGGTGCGAGCCAGGTGCAGACCAACACGGCCTACGAGACCACCCGCTCGACCGAGACGCTCCGCCGTGCCGGCGCCCGTGTGGAGCGCCTGACGGTTGCGGTGGCCGTGAACCACCGCGTGATCACCGCCGACGACGGCACGACGACGCTGGAGCCGCGCACGCCTGAAGAGCTTCGCCAGATCGAGGCGCTGGTGCGCAATGCGGTGGGCGTGGACGAGGACCGCGGCGACGCGATTTCGGTCGCGAACCTGCCGTTCGAGGCCCCGCCGCCCGCGGTGCCCGTGGAGCCTGGGGTCGACGTGGTCGGTGTGCTACAGGCGTCACAGCGTCCGCTCGTCGGCCTGGCGGGCATCGCCATGGCTCTGTTCCTGGCCCTGCGCGTGATGAGCACGATCCGCGCCCTCGAGCCGTCCCGTCCGTCCGGTCCGCAGCTCGCGCTCGTTCCCGAGGGTCCCGAGCCCGCCCAGCTCTCCGGACATCGCGCGTCCGAACCGGACATCGTGCCCGCACCGCCCACGCCGACGCGCGTCGTCGATCCCGAGATGACGGCGCGCGTCCTCAAGACCTGGCTGAAGGAGGGCTGACGGCATGGCCACTGCACTCGCCAAACGTGAAGCGCCGGCGCTCGAGGAGCTGACCGGTCGCCAGAAGACGGCGATCCTGCTCATGGCCCTGGGCGAGGAGGCGTCGGCCGAAGTCACGCGCAACCTCAGCCCCGACGAGGTCGAGGCGATCTCGTTCGAGATCGCGCGCATGGACAAGGTCGACCCCGAGGTCGTCGAGCACGTGCTCGAGGAGTGGCAGCATACCGAGCGGGCCGCGTTCTCGCTCGCGTCGGGCGGCGTGGACTTCGCGCGCAGAGTGCTCGAGAAGGCCTTCGGGCCGGCCAAGGCCCAGACCCTGCTCAAGCGTATCGAGGCGCAACTCCACGACCACATCTCGTTGGCCCACCTGCGCAACGCGGATCCCCAGCAGCTCACGGCCATGATCCGCAACGAGCATCCGCAGATCATGGCCCTCACGATGGCGTATCTGGATCCGGCGCAGACGGCCACGATCATCCGCGAACTCGATCCCGGACTTCGGCCCGACATCATCCTGCGCATCGCGCGCATGGAAAAGGTCATGCCCGACGTGCTCAAGATCGTGCAGGAGTCGTTCGGCGACGAAGCGGATCTGTCCATGACGGGCGACGGCACCACGGCCGGCGGTCCCGAGGCCGTGGCCGAGGTGCTGAACCTGGTCGCTTCGGGCCTGGAGAAGGAGCTGCTCGAAGGCGTGGCCGAGGAGGATCCGGAGCTCTCGGAGCAGATCAAGAACCTGATGTTCGTCTTCGAGGACATCCAGAAGCTCGACGACAAGGGCATCACGCGGCTGCTCCGCGACGTCGAGACCCGCGAGCTGGCACTGGCGCTCAAGATGGCGAGCGAAGAGCTCAAGGACCGCATCCTCGGCACGCTGTCGTCGCGGGCGCGCGACGCGCTCGTCGAAGAGATGGAGTTCCTGGGACCGCAGCGGGTGTCGGACGTCGAGGCCGCCCAGGCCAACATCGTGAAGATGGCGCGGGCGCTCGAGGAGGCCGGCGAGATCGTCATTGGAGGCTCCGATGATATGGTCATCGAGTAGCGCCGTGACGAGCGACAACGGGGGTGCCGTGGACGCGACGAGCTGGGTGTGGGAGGAGCTGCGCGACGAAACCGCCGGCGGGGTGGACCCAGCGGAGCAGGCGCGGCGGGAAGAGGAGCAACGGGTCCGCCAGCTCGAAGAGGAGCGGATGCGCGCCTTCGCCGAGGGCCGCCAGGCGGGCGAGGCCGAGATGCTCGAGGACTTCGCGGCCGCGGTGGAGGTGCTCGACCACGTGCTGCAGGCCCTGGCCGAAGCCCGTGAGGAGTGGCAGCGGACCGCCGAGGCCAACCTCGTCGCGCTCGCCACGGCCATCGCGCGCGAGATCGTGGGGCGTGAGCTGCGCGGCGACGCCGAAGCCTACGCCGACCTCGTGCGCGAGGCGCTGGCGAAGTGCCCTCCCGACCAGGAACTGCGCATCCGCGTCAACCCGCGAGACCTCTCGACCATCTCCACCATCTCGGCCCGCCTGGGCAATGCGGTGCCGATCGAGGGACGGCACCACGTCGAGTGGATCGCCGACCCGGCGGTCGCTCCCGGCGGCTGCCTCGTGGAAGGCCCCGATCGTCTGATCGACGGCCGCGTGGACACCGCGCTCGAGCGCGTCTACCGGATGCTGGTCGATGGTTGAGCGCCTGCTGGAGCGCCTGTCGGGCGTGGAACGGTTCACCTACTTCGGCCGGGTGACGCGCGTCGTCGGGCTCGTGGTCGAGGTCGTGGGCCTCGATCTGGCGCTGGGCGAACTGTGCCGTATCGAGAGCCTCACGCACTCGACGGTGCTGGCCGAGGTGGTGGGCTTCCACGAGCGGGGCATCCTGCTCATGCCGCTGACCGAACTCGACGGCGTGCACCCCGGGGCGGGCGTGCAGCCGCTCGGAAGGTCGTTCGGGGTCGACGTGGGCCCCGGGCTGCTCGGGCGCGTGCTCGACGGGCTGGGCCGCCCGCTGGACGGCCGGGGCGACGTGGGCCCGACCGAACGGGTGCCCCTCTCTCAGGATCCGCCCAACCCCCTCGACCGCAAGGTGATCGACACGCCCCTGCGCACCGGCGTGCGGGCCATCGATGGCATGCTCACGCTCGGCGAGGGCCAGCGCATGGGCATCTTCGCCGGTTCCGGCGTGGGGAAGAGCACCCTGTTGGGCATGATCGCGCGCCAGAGCTCGGCCGACGTGAACGTGATCGCACTGCTCGGTGAGCGGGGCCGTGAGGTGCGCGACTTCATCGAGAACGCCCTCGGCCCCGAAGGGCTGGCGCGCTCGGTCGTGGTCGTGGCCACGGGCGATCAGTCGGCGCTCGTACGGGCCCGCGGTGCGCTCGTCGCCACTTCGATCGCCGAGTACTTCCGTGATGCCGGCAAGCAGGTGCTGCTCATGGTCGACTCCGTGACCAGGGTGGCCATGGCCTGGCGCGAGATCGGACTCGCCGTCGGAGAACCGCCCACCACCAAGGGGTATCCGCCGTCGGTCTTCGCCCAACTCCCGCGGCTGCTCGAGCGGGCGGGCAACGGACCCGACCGCGGCATCAGCGCCATCTACACCGTGCTGGTCGAGGGCGACGACTTCAACGAGCCGGTGGCCGACCACGTCCGCTCCGTGCTCGACGGTCATATCGTGCTGACGCGGGAACTCGCCGCCTCCGGGCACTTTCCCGCCATCGACGTGCTGGAGAGCACCAGTCGCGTGCGGGATCAGATCGTCTCGGCCGAGCAGCGGAGCGCGGCCGACGCCGTTCGCCGCATGGTGGCGGCGTATCGCGACAAGGAAGACCTCATCGCGGTGGGCGCCTACCAGGAGGGTTCGAGCCCCGAGGTGGACGCCGCGATCCGCATGCGGGCGCCCATCAACGCCTTTCTGCGCCAGCGACCCGACGACTACACGTCGTGGCACGATACGGTCGAGGGGCTCCTACGTCTCGGGCGCCAGGTTCGTGAGATCGAAGGCGAGCAGGCGGAGGTGGCGGCATGAGTGGATTCCGGTTCTCGCTCGAGAAGGTGCGCCATCTGCGGCAGGCCGAAGAGGAGTCCCGCGCCCGCACGGTGGCCGACCGCCGGCGCGAGGCGGACGGTGCGCGTGCCGAGGAGGCCCAACTGGAGAGCGCACGGGATCAGAGCCTTGCGCAGGTGCGCAGCGTGCATGGCGCCGGCGGCGCCGTGGGCCACCTGCAGAACCTCGAGTACGTGCTCGAGCGCCTCGATGAGCACATCCAGGTCGTGCGCTCGCGGCGGCGCGAAGCGGAGGAGGACCTCGTGCAGTCGATCGATGAATACACCGACGCGCTGCGGCGCCGGCAGGCGATCGAGAAGCTCCGCGAGCGCCGCCTCGCGCTCTGGAAGAGACAGCAGCAGCGCCTCGAGCAGGCCGCGACCGACGAGGTGGCGTTGACACGCCACCAGCGCGGCGCGGTCGGCGGCGAGTCGTGAAGGAGGACACATGAAGCCTGCGGTGATCGGAGGAATCGTGTTCGTGAGCGCCCTGGGAGGCTCGACCCTCATGGTCGCGCGCTCCCAGAAGGCGGCTCTCGAGGCGGCTGCCCTGGAGGCCGCGCAGGCGGCCGCCGACTCCGCGGCCGCGGCCGACTCTCTGGCCGCGCTCCTCGCCGAGTGCGGAGGGGGCCACGATGAGGATCCGGCGCATGGGGCGCCCGGCGGCCACGGCGAGGAGCAGGACGCCGGCGCCGGCGGCCACGGGGCCGGCGGGACGGACACGGGTCACGGGACGTCGGCCGGAGATGGAGAATCCGGCGAGGGCGATCACGGCGCGGGCCACGGCACCGTCCTGTGCCCCGACACCGACGGTCACGCCCCCGGCACGGACCCGACGGCGCATCCGCCCGCCGGCGGTGACGACCACGCAGCCGGCGACGGCACGCTGACCGCGGCCGAGTTGGCCGGCGGGGACCCGCACGGCGATGACGCCACGGGCGGGGGGCCGGCCGGACGCGGCGACAGCCCCTATTCGACCGAGGGCGCGCAGCGGCTGGCCCGCATCTTCGGAGCCATGAAGCCCGACGAGGCCGCCAGAGTGCTCGAGGGGCTCACCGACGCCGAGGTCCGGGCGGTCCTGCTGCAGATGAGCGACCGCAAGGCCGCCGCCAT
This sequence comes from Gemmatimonadota bacterium, assembly GCA_003695865.1. GTDB lineage: Bacteria > Gemmatimonadota > Gemmatimonadetes > Longimicrobiales > Gaopeijiaceae > J028. Next base: position 6,119 of record RFGQ01000086.1, read on the forward strand.
CCTCGCGGGCATGAAGCCCGAGCGGGCCGCCTCGCTTTCGCAGACGCTTCTCTCGGAGGGAGGACACCGGTGATCGGCATGCCCTTCTTCCCGCGGGACGCGCTGGTGAGCGAGGGCGTCGACACCGGCTCCCGGCGGCACGGCCCCGAGGGCGGTGAGCGCGAGCCGCAGGGTCCGGAAGCCGCGTTCGCGTCGCTGCTGGCGGGCGTGGAGGCCGCGCCGGCCCGGACCCCCGGGCGGACGGCCCCCGGAGCGCGCGGGCTGCCGCCCGCCGACGCCGGGGTCGTCGAAGGTGAAGCCGGCGAGGCCGATGCCCCTTCCGGCACCGAGGACGCACCCGTGCTGGACGATGGCGCCGCCGTGTCCGCTGACGAGGCTCCGGCGGTGCTCGACCGGCACGCAACCCACGAGCGGGAGCAGGTGCGGCTGCTGCGCCTGACCCCGGCCGTGCCCGGCGCCCCGGTGCCGCTCATTCCGATTCCGCCCGAGGCGCTCGTGGTGCCGGGCGGCGAACAGGTGCACGGCACCCCGGGCGAGCGGACCATCGCATCGGGTGAGGCAGGCACCTCATCGGGCCAAACGACCACAACGTCGGGCGACGCCCCGAAGGGATCGCGGGCCGACGTTCCCGCAGCCGTCGACGCGTCGGGTGGGTTCCCGCCCGCGACCGACCCGCAGGCGCTCGCCGGGGCGGTGCCGGCGCCGCACTCGTCCGGTGTGCTCCCGGAACTCGAGCGTGCCGACGCCTCGGGCCCTGAGCCGGGCGCGTCCGTCGACGCCCCGCGTCGCGGCCCGTCGACCCGCACGGACGAAGTCGGGTCGGTGCGCAGCGGAGCCGACGCACCTGCTCCCGTCGACGCGCGGGCGCTCGGCGTGGTTCCCGAACTCGCCGCGCGCCTGAACCGGGTGATCGAGCGGATGTGGCGCGAAGAAGGCCACCGCGTCGAGGTCGTCGAAGGGTACCGGAGTCCCGAGCGTCAGGCGGCCCTCTACCGGCAGGGCCGCGAGACCCCCGGGCCGATCGTGACCTGGACGACGGAGTCGCGTCACTCGCTCGGCGCGGCCGCCGACGTACGCATCGACGGCGGCTGGACCGACCGGGACGCCTTCGAAGCGTTCCAGCGCATCGCCCGCGAAGAGGGCCTCGCCACGCTCGGGGCCCGCGATCCCGGCCATGTGGAGCTGCCCGAGGGCCTCGCGCGCGGTGCGGGCCGCACGCCCGGAGGGTTCGACGCGCGGCTCGAGCGCGCGCTGCTCGACCGCGCCGGATTCGCCGCCCGCGGCGACGCCTCCGGCCGCTCCGCAGGACCGGCCGCCGGTGGACCGGCCACCGG
>RFGQ01000012.1 GCA_003695865.1 Gemmatimonadota bacterium
CGCTGCGCGCGAGCGTCACAACCGGGCCCGCGAACGCATCGAAGACACCCGCGAGGTGCTCGCGTTCGTGAAGGGGCGTCTGGAGGAGGCCGACTCCACGGCGATCGAGGCGGCCGAAAAGGACGCTCTGCTCGAGCGTACACAGAGCGTCGACGAGGCGCTCGAGGCGCTGCTCGACGAGCTTCGCCAGCCGCCGGGTGAGGGCATCCGCGCCGACGAGTCGGTGGGCGGTGAGCTCAGCGGCGTCTACGGGGCGCTCACCTCGTCGTACGATCGCCCCACGCGGGGCCAGCTCGAGGCGCTCGAGCGGGCCGAGCGGCGGCTCGACGAGCTGCTGGCCCGCATCGACGCGCTCTACGCGGGCGTGGTCGCCGAACTGCGCGGCTCGCTCGACGCGGCGGGCCTGGACCTCTGGAACACGGGAGGATGACGTGATACGACCGCGCTTCGCCGCGGCCCTGCGGACGCTGGCGGTGCTCGCCGCCCTGGCGCTGCTCCATGTGCCCGAGGCGCTCGAGGCGCAGGGGCGCACGGGCCGCCAGCGCGCCCGCGATCAGCGCGAGCGACTCGACGAACGCTGGCGCTATACGCTCGCGCTGGGGTCCTTCCGCTACGATCCGGCCGACGATCGCTTCGTCTCGGTGGGTCTGCGCGCCGACTTTCCGCTGTCGGAATACCTGCAGTTCGAGGCGCACCTGCAGGGCGTGCGGCCCGAGTTCCTGCCCGAGGTGGGGACGAACCGGGTGAGCGCGACGCTCATCGTCTTCGAGCTCGGCATTCAGTGGCGCTACCGGCTCGGGCCGCTCGAGCCCTACACCGGCGTGTCGGGCGGGCTGTTCGCCCGCCGCGACAGCGACAGCGACGGACGGCGCTTCACGCGCTCGACCGTGTCGTTCCCGCTGGGCCTGCGCGTGGACGTGAGCGACAACCTCACGCTCATGGGCGAGTACCGCATCCGCAGGGATGGGCACGAGATCTTCACCGTGACCGACACCGACCTGCTCGTCGGCGTCGGCCTGCGCTTCTGACGCGCCCCGGCGCGGGCTCGGGGCCCCCGCGGGGGTTCCCGAGCGCGCGTCCGGGGTATACCTTAGCAACGCTCCGCGGGGAGCGTGATCCGGCGCGTCGGCGCCGGATTTTTCGTCCCCGGGAGCGGCTGATTGAGACGCGCGAAGTGAGGATCGCCGGCGGGCCCTTCGGGGCGCCGTCGGAGGAAAGTCCGAGCTCCACAGGGCAGGGTGCCGGGTAACGCCCGGGCGCCCCGGCTCACCGAGCCGGGGTGACGGAAAGTGCCGCAGAGAGCAGACCGCCGATGGCTCCCCTCGGGGGGCACAGGCAAGGGTGAAAGGGTGCGGTAAGAGCGCACCGGGCCGCCGGAGACGGAGGTCGCAGGGTAAACCCCACCTGGAGCAAGGCCGCGTAGAGGACGAGGAGTCGCCCGCTCCGTTCGAGTCCCGGGTAGGCCGCTCGAGGCCGGCAGCAATGACGGTCCCAGATAAATGATCCTCCTCCGCTCACGCGGAGACAGAACTCGGCTTATTCCGCGCGTCTCTTGAGCGCCCGTAGCTCAGCTGGATAGAGCGCATGCCTCCGGAGCATGAGGTCGCAGGTTCGAATCCTGCCGGGCGCACTGGGAGGCGTATAGCCCCCACCCGGATGGGCCGGGTGGGGGCGTTTACATGTCAGCAACTGGCGCACGCTTCCGACGTCGAATCGATTCAGCGCTCGCTTATTCCCACGTTGTTTCTTGTTGTAATCAAACCACTTACGGGCGACGCTAGCGATAAGAGCACGGGGTTGACATTAACGCGTGCGCAGCGTACTTTGGCGGGCGCGTTGGCGATGTAGGATCACTCTTTTGATGTAATCTGGCACTTGCGAGAAGTAGCGCGGACCGAGCTGCTGAGCCGAATCCGGACCGAGAATCCCTGGTGGTCCGTCGGGCGCATCGGCCGTGATTTCGAGAGACTCAAGCCACGGGCCTACCACCGACTGCTCAACCCCCTTGTGCAAGAGTCGGAGGTAAAGCGTGCCGTCGTGTTGATGGGCCCCCGCAGAGTCGGTAAGACGGTTCTCATCCATCACGTGATCGGGGACCTGTTGAAGCGGGAGGTCAGCCCTCGGCAGATCGCCTACGTTTCGGTCGACCATCCCCTGTACGACGGCCTCACGCTGGAGGATCTACTCGGCCTGTACCGCGAGGCCGCGGCGCCCGACCCGGATGAGCGCCAGTACGTCTTCTTCGACGAGGTGCAATACCTCAGGCACTGGGAAGTGCACCTCAAGGCCCTGGTCGACCAAGAGGGTCACGGGCATCGGTTCCTGGTCTCAGGCTCGGCGGCCGCGGCCCTCAGCTTGAAGAGTAATGAGTCCGGTGCGGGTCGCTTCACGGACTTCCTCCTTCCGCCTCTGACCTTCTATGAGTTTCTGGATCTCACCGATCGACTCGATCTCGTGGTCTTGCATGAAGAAGGCGATCACCCGGCGTACGAGGCGCGAGACATCGCGGCCCTGAACGAGCAGTTCGTGCAGTACCTGAACTTCGGCGGCTATCCGGAGGTGGTCTTCTCCGACGCGATTCAGGGCGATCCCGGGCGCTTCATCAAGAGCGACATCATCGACAAGGTCCTGCTTCGCGATCTTCCAAGTCTTTACGGAATCTCGGATATCCCGGAACTCAATCGCCTGTTCACGACACTTGCGTTCAACACCGCAGGCGAGGTCTCGCTTCAGGAGTTGGCGAAGCGCTCGGGGGTCGCCAAGAACACGCTGAAGAAGTACATGGAGTATCTGGAGGCGGCGTTTCTCATGCGGATCGTCCACCGCGTGGACAGGTCCGGGAAGCGCTTCCAACGAGCCAGGCGATTCAAGGTCTACCTCACGAATCCGTCGATGCGGGCGGCACTGTTCACCCCGGTCACAGAGAACGACCCGCAGGTGATCGGTCCGCTCGCGGAGACTGCGATCTTCGCACAGTTGTTCCACTCGCGCCTGTTTGAGCCATACTACGCCCGTTGGGACCGCGGAGAGGTAGATCTGGTCGCTCTAGGCCCGGATCAGGGCCTCCGGTGGGCTGTCGAGGTGAAGTGGTCCGACCGGCCTGCGGACAATCCGCGCGACCTGAAGGGTCTGGTGACGTTTTGCGAGAAGAATCGACTCCGGGTTGCGACGGTTACGACCCGGGCGCGGGGAGGGGAGAGGGAGGTGGGCGGCGTCCTCATCCGCTTCATGCCCACCGCCGTTTGTTGCCTCAACATCGGGTACAACATCGTCCACCGGCAGGTCGACGATGTGGGGTTGATGCGGTAGCCCCCCCCCGA
>RFGQ01000087.1 GCA_003695865.1 Gemmatimonadota bacterium
CCTCAGGGCCGCTCGGCCAGTCGCTCGCGGAGCTGGCTCGACGCCAGCTCCTCTTCGAGGAAGCTTCGCGCCGCCTCGCCGCCCTCGTCGATGCGGTCCTCGGCCGCGCTCACCAGCGGCAGATCGCCCTGCGCGGCGCGCAGCCGTGCGCGTTCGAGCAACTCGAAGGCGCGTGCTTCGTCCTCGGCCGCCGCCGCGGCCAGCGCCGCCACCACCTGCAGTTCGACGTCTTCGGGCCGCGCCAGCGCTGCCGGCACCAGGTCGGCCAGCGCGTCCTCGAGGCGCCCCAGCTCGACGAGCGCGAGCCCCAGCAACGCCTGCGCCCACGACTCGTCCGGGTCGAGCGTGAGCGCCTGCTGGAAGGCGTCGACCGCCTCCTCCAGGCGCCCGCCGAGCGCCAGCGCCACGCCGCGCTCAACGTGCACGTCGGGGTCGTCGGGGGCCAGACCCACAGCCGCGTCGAGTTCCTGCAGCGCGACGTCGATCTGGCCCTCGCGCGAGAGGTAGGCGCCGTACATCGTGCGCGCGTAGGCGACCTCGGGTCCGGTGAGGGCCGCGGTGCGCAGCAGCCCCTCGGCCTCGGGGTCGTCCAGGCGCGCCAGGCCGGCGCCGATGGTGGCGAGCACGTAGGGGTCTTCGGGCTCGCCCTCCATGGCCTGGCGGAAGCGCTCGTAGGCCACGCCGTCGCGCCCCCTGCCCTGCTCGGCCACGCCGAGCCAGCAGAGCACGGTGGCGTCGTCGGGATGCGCCTCGAGCAGCGCCTCGAGCGCGTCGGCCATCCCGTCCCAGTCCCCCTCGTCGCCCAGCGCGAGCGCGCGGGTCAGTGCCTCGTCCATGCGTCTCTCCCTGCGCGGCCCCGCGCACGCCGGCGCGGCCCCGCTCGTGTTCGTGCGGCGGGCGGTGGTGGGCTGCGGCGGCAGCCCCGCGCCGCGTGCCGGCCGCGCGCTCCCTCAGGCGCCGTACTTCTCGAGCCGCCGGGCGTGCGCCAGCGCCAGCGCCATCATGTCGAGCCCCCGGAACACGCCCAGATCGCCCCCGCGGCAGGCCGCCTCGCCGAAGCGTTCGCCGCTGGGCCGCGCCCACGGCGAGCGGATGAGCGTGGGCACCGGGTGCCACGAGTGCTCGCGGTAGAGGGCGGGCGTGCTGTGGTCGCCCGTCACGATGAGCACGTCGGGCGCGAGCGCCTCGATGCGCGGCAGCAGCGCGTCCACCTCTTCGATGGCCGCCACCTTGCCCTCGAAGTCGCCGTCGTGCCCGCGCGAGTCGGGGTCCTTGAAGTGGACGAAGTGGAAGTCGAAGTCGTCGTAGGCCCGCTCGAGCACGTCGACGGTCGAGGCGGCGTCGGCCGGCACCTCGCGCACCTCCATGCCGACCAGCTTGGCCACGCCGCGGTACATCGGGTACTTGGCGGCCGCGTGGGCACGCAGACGGTAGCGCTCGGCGAAGCCCGGATAGGGCTCGTAGGTGGCGAACCCGCGCGCCAGAAAGCCGTTGGCGGCAGGCTCGTCGGCCAGCAGGGCGCGCGCCTGGTCGAGCAGGTCCTGCACCAGGCGCGCGGTGGCGGCCGCCTCGGGCGCGAGCGGCTCGACGGGCAGCGCCGGGCGCCCCTCGCGCTGCGGGTCGGTGTCGCCCAGCTCGGCCCGCAGACCCTCGCCGCGCACCACGAGCACCACCCGGTGCTCCTTCTCGGGGATCAGGTGCACCTCCACGCCCTCGGGCGCCCGCAGACCGTCGACCACGCGCGCGACCACGCGGCGCGCCTCGTCGTCGGACGGGCGGCCCGCCCGCCGGTCGCTCACCCGGCCCTCGGCGTCGAAGGTGGCCAGGTTGAGGCGCGCCGCGAGATCGCCGGGGCGCAGGTCGAAGCCCACGCCGAGCGCGCTGAGCACGCCCCGGCCGATCAGGGCGCGCACCGGGTCGTAGCCGAAAAGCGCGAGGTGGGCGGGCCCGCTGCCCGGCGTGACGCCCGGGGCCACGGGCACGTGCGCGCCCAGGGTCGCGCGCCGGGCCAGGTCGTCCATGTGGGGCGTGCGGGCGGTCTCCAGCTCGGTGAGGCCGGTCTCGGGGTGCGGCAGGCCACCCAGGCCGTCCAGCACGACCAGCACGATGCGGCCGCCCGCCTCGAGGGCGAGGTCGTCGGGAAGCGTGATGCTCGACATGCGTCGGTCGTCGGTCCGTTGGGGTGTCGTGCGCGGGGGGCTCCCGGCCCGCCGCGCGGGGCGCCGCGCGGGCGGAGCGGGGGCGGGCGCCGACCCGGTCGGA
>RFGQ01000088.1 GCA_003695865.1 Gemmatimonadota bacterium
CAGGTCGGGCGGGACCCCCGGCGCGGCCGCGGCGGCGGGCGCGACCCCCACGCCCGGCGGTCCCCCCGCGGCCGCCGACGCCTCGGCCACCGAGGGCGGCGGTCTCCCGCCTGCCGGGCCGACGCTTCGCGCGGGGGGTGCGGGCGCCCCGCCCCTGGCCCGCGAGATCGACCGCATCCTACCGCGCTGGCGGGGCGCCCGCTGGGGGGTGCTCGTCGTGTCGCTCGAGCGCGGCGATACCCTCTACGCGCGCGCGCCCGACCTCGCCCTCGCGCCCGCGTCCAACCTGAAGCTCGTGACCACCGCGGCCGCGCTGCACCATCTGGGGCCGGACTACCGCTACCGGACGTTCCTGCTGGCCGACGGTCCCGTGCGGGACGGCACCCTGCACGGCGACCTCATCCTGTACGGTACCGGCGATCCCGGCATCGGCGACCGCTTCCAGCGCACGAAGACGGCGGCCTTCGAGGCGCTGGCCGACTCGCTCGTGGCGCAGGGCATCCACACCGTCACGGGCGACCTGGTGGGCGACGGCACCTACTTCGCCGGACCGGACCGCGCACCCGGCTGGCGAAGCGAGGACCTGAACGACTGGTTCGCCGCCCCCGTGAGCGCGCTCTCGTTCAACGAGAACGTGGTCACCGTGCGGGTCGTGCCGGCCGCGGCGCCGGGGCGCTCGCCCGCCGTCGAGCTCATCCCCGACGCTGCCGTCCTCGACATCGAGAACGTGGCGCGCACGGTCACGCGCCGCCCCCGCCCCAACCTGTGGCTCGATCGCACCGCACCCGAGGCTCCCGTACACATCGACGGCGAGATGCGGGTGGGCGGCCGCGACGCCTGGCGCCAACTCACGATCCCCGACGGACCGCTCTACGCGGCCTCCGCGCTCCGCTCGGTGCTGGAGGCGAGGGGCATCGAGGTGCGGGGCGCCACGCGCGCACTCGAGGCCGACGACGATGCGGCCTCACGCGTGACGGGACGGCGCGCCTGGGACGGCCTCGACGAGCCGCGCGTGCTCGCCGTGCACATCTCGCCTCCGCTGCTCGACTACCTGCGCGTGGTCAACCACGAGAGCCACAACTTCTTCGCCGAGGCCGTGTTCAAGACGGTGGGACGCGTGGTGGAGGGCGACGGCTCGTTCGCCGGCGGCGCGCGTGTCGTACGGCGCTTCCTGCGCGATCGGGTGGGGGTCGGCGAGGACGGCCTGCGCGTGCTCGACGGCTCGGGCCTGTCGGAGGCGAACCGCGCTACGGCAGGCGGCCTCGTGCAGCTCATCACCTGGGTCGAGCACTCGCCGCTGGCCGGGGCGTTCGAAGAGACGCTTCCCGTGGCCGGGCGCCGCCGGGGGCTGAGGCGCATGTACCGCACCCGCGCGGCCGGCAACCTGCGCGCCAAGACCGGCACCATCGACGGGGTCTCGGCGCTGTCGGGCATCGTGCGTTCGGCCGACGGCGAACGCCTCGCCTTCGCCATCCTGGTCAACGGCGTGCGCTCCACGTCGGCCGCGAAGGGCGTCGAGGATCGCATCGGCGTCGCGCTCGCCCGCTTCCGCCGGAGTCCCTGACCCGCTCAGGCCCCCGGGATCGACGCCTCGGCCCGCTCCCTGGCCCAGCGCAGCCGCCGGCGCAGCTCGCCGAGCGACATGGTGCGCAGCGTGCGCTCGGCCGTGCCCCGGCTGTTCCAGCGCACGTCGTCCAGGTGCACGGCCGCCGACTCGTCGCCGTCCTCGGGCACCGCCACGAAGTAGTAGCGGCCCTTGTAGTCCACGCCGGGCCGCTCCGCCACGGAGGCGGTCCAGGTGCGTCCCTGCTCGTCCTCGAACCTGCGCATGTCGCCTCGGATGGGTGAGGGGGGTGTCGCCGCGGCGGACCCGTGCCCGCCGCCTCCCGAAACTGGCCCGCGACGCGGGAGGGTCAAGGGCCAGCGCGCGGGGGCCAGCGCGCGGGCGAGCGCCCCGGGGACTCGCGGCTGCTCAGACCACTTCGACGCGCGAGCGCTCAGGCCACTTCGAGCCGTGCGATCCGCGGGCGCAGCGCGCACTCGGCCAGGAACGCGCGCAGCACGCAGTCGAGGCCCCCCTGCTCGATCACCTCCGAAGGCGTGAGCCCCAGGAAGGTACGCAGCGCCCGCCGGAAGCCCGAGCCCGACGCGTACTCGAGCTGACGGCTCACGCTCTCGGCGCTGCGGCCCGGATCGGTGAGCCAGCGGCCCGCGTGGAGCAGGCGAGCCCAGGTGAGCAGCCGGCCGGCGGAGGGGAGCCCCTCGGCCCGCAGGCGCACCGACAGATGTGGGCGACTGAGCCCAACGTGACGCGCCAGCTCCTCGGCGGTCCAGCGCCGCTGCACCGCCTCGAACGCCAGGCGCACGGTCATGGCTTCGCGCGGATGCACGCCGGGCCCCAGCGCACGCATCACGGGTGCCAGCACCGACTCGGCCGCCGCGATCGCGGCCGCCCGCCGCAGCCGCCAGTCCAGCCGATCGAAGTCGAGCAGGATGAGGTGCTCGAAGCCGCAGCGTCCCAACTCGAAGAGCAGCTCGGGGTCGCCCACCCCCTGCTCCACCACGACGAGGCCTACCGAGGGGTAGGTCGCCCGCAGCCGCAACAGGCGCTCGAGCGCGCCCGGGAGCGTGCCCGATCCGGTGCGCAGATCCACCACGGCGGCCGTGGCCGGCCGCTCCCGAAGCAGTCCGTCCAGGCGCGCCCAACTCGCCGTCTGCGCGACGTCGTGGGGCTCGCCCAGCACGCGCC
>RFGQ01000089.1 GCA_003695865.1 Gemmatimonadota bacterium
CGTCCGCTCCCGCGGACGCACCTACTTCGTGAAGCTCCGCGACGTGGACTGGATCGAGGCGGCCGGCAACTACGTGACCCTGCACACGGGGGAGCGCAGCCACCTGGTGCGGGGCACCATGCGACGGCTCGAGGGCCTGCTCGACCCGGCCCGCTTTGTGCGCGTGCATCGCTCGGCGATCGTCGCGATCGAGCGCGTCGCGCACGTCGAGCCGACCCCGAGCGGCGACTACCGCCTCACGCTCACCTCCGGAGCGGTGGTGGCGTCGGGCGAGACCTACCGCGCGCGCGTCCAGGCCCTGCTCGACAGCCCGCTGTGAGGGGCGGAGCCTCGTTCGCGGCGCGGCGGACCATGGCTCCCCGCAGGCCGTACAGCGAAGCCCCGAAGCCGTCGCCGGCTCCGGGGCTCGCGTCGGCCGGGCGGGGGCCCGTCCGAGGTTCCGTCCATCCACTCTCTGTCCCGGCGCATCGCGCCGCCCGCTGTCGCGGACTGGGGCGGGTGGGCTCGAACCACCAACCTCCTGGTTAACAGCCAGGCGCTCTGCCGGTTGAGCTACACCCCATCGTGAAGGCGGCGACCCTGGGATGGAGACCCGCGAGGTCGGTGGTCCGGTGGACCGTGGGGCCGCCGCCTTCGTTCCTGAACATCGGCCGGAGCACGGTGAACTGAAGCGGATCATCACGCGCGGCGTGGGAGCGGCTGCGGCGCCGACGGCCCCGGTTGCCGCTCCCGCGTGCGCCCACCACCTTCCGACCGGCCGCACTTCGAGCAGCGACACGGCGGCCTCCCGGATCCCCCACACGGAGCGCACCATGAACCGTCTGCAGGGCAAGCGCGCGCTGATCACGGGAGCCTCGGCGGGCATCGGCCGCGCGTGCGCGCGCGCGTTCGCGTCGTACGGCACGCACCTTGTGCTGTTGGCGCGCCGCCGCGAGCGACTCGAAGCGCTCGCCGCCGAACTCACCGACGCGCACGGCATCGAGGTCGAGATCCACGAGCACGACGTGCGCGACCGCGCAGCGGCCTTCCGGCTGGCCGACGACCTCGCCGCCCACGGGTGCCTCCCCGACATCCTCGTCAACAACGCGGGCAAGGCCCGGGGCCTCGAACCGCTCCAGGGCGGCGACGTGGACGACTGGGAGGAGATGATCGACACGAACGTGAAGGGCCTCCTTTACATGACCCGCGCGTTCCTGCCGCACATGGTCGAGCGCGGCCACGGGCACGTCGTCAACATCGGCTCGATCGCGGGGCGCCAGACCTATCCCCGGGGCAACGTCTACAACGCCACCAAGTTCGCGGTGCGCGCGCTCAACGAAGCGATGAACCTCGATGTCCTGGGCACGAAGGTGCGCGTGTCGAGCGTCGACCCGGGACTCGTCGAGACCGAGTTCTCGGAGGTGCGTTTCCACGGCGACCGCGAGCGCGCACGCACCGTCTACCAGGGCTATACGCCCCTTACCCCCGAGGACGTGGCCGACGCGGTCTGCTACGTGGCCAATGCGCCGGAACACGTGAACATCCTGGAGCTGCTCATCCTGCCCACCGATCAGCGCAACGCCTACCTCGTCCACAAGGAGCCGGTCGAGGGATGAAATCCCCGTGCCACGCACGGTGAGCGGCGCCCGGGCGCGCGCTTCCGACCCAGGCCACCGTCCGCGCGTGGCGTCGCCGGGCCTCGTCGTCTTCGCGCTCTGGCTGCTGGTCTTCGCCGCCAGCAGCCAGATCATGATCATCTCGCCGCTGCTGCCCGAGATCGGGCGCGCTCTCTCCATCGACGACGCGGTGCTCGGCACGCTCGTGTCGGCCTACTCGCTGATGGTCGGCCTGTTCGCCATCCTCTCGGGTCCCGTGTCGGACCGCATCGGGCGGCGCCGTATGCTGCTCCTCGGCGCGGGTACGATGACGCTCGCCCTGGCCGCGCATCAGGCCGTCGACAGCTACGCCAGCTTCCTGGCGGTACGCGTGTTCGCGGGCATCGCGGGTGGGATGCTCTCGGGCGCGGCCGTCTCGTACGTGGGGGACTACTTCCCGTACGAGCGGCGGGGGTGGGCCACCGGCTGGGTGATGAGCGGCAGCGCCTTCGGGCAGATCGC
>RFGQ01000013.1 GCA_003695865.1 Gemmatimonadota bacterium
CCCGAGGACGCGCAGCGCGTCCTCGGGAGGGCAGAGCGCCGCCGCGCGCTTGCGCGCGGCGGCGGGCGGCGCGGCGTGGAGCAGGCCCACCTGCACGGAGCCGCCCTCCACGCCCCCTCCGTCGGCTCGCCGAACGGGCGGGCGCGCACCACCCGCCGCACCTCGTCGGCCGTGCGCAGAAAGACGACCACCTCCCATCCGAGCGCGCCGGCCAGCGCGGGCTCCAGGCGGGCGCGCAGGACGGCCTCGTCCGTCGGCGGCGCATCGAACACCACGTTGCCGCTGGCCAGGAACGCCCGCGCATCGGGGAGGTCCGCCGCGGCGAACGCCCGGCAGAGCGCCTCGTTGGTCACGCGCCTGCGTCCAAGGTTGACGCCGCGCAGAAACGCGGCGTAGCGCTGGCTCAGAAGACCTCCCCGTCTCCGGTGTATCTCCGGCCGGCCCCGAGCGGACCGGCGGGGTTCCGCCCAAGATGCGCGCCGGCGCGTCGGGCGGTAGTGTGCAGCGGCGAGCGCAGACCGTCCCTCGGCCGTCACACCCGGAGGCACGCATGAATCCACGTCCCCCTTCCCCCGCCGGCCACCCCCGTCCCGTAACGGCTCGCGCCATCGCCGCAGTATCGGTGGGCGTACTTCTGGCCGCAGCCCTCGCACCGGCCGTGAACGCCCAGGACGACGACGGCCTGCGCGTCTACATCTCGGCCGACATGGAGGGCGTCACGGGCACCGTCACGGCCGACCAGCTCGGCCCCTCGGGCTTCGAGTATCAGCGCTTTCGCGAGATCATGACCCGCGAGGTGCTCGCCGCCATCGAGGCCGCGCGCGCGATGGGGGCCGTCGAGATCCTCGTCTCGGATTCGCACGGGAACGGCGAGAACCTGCTCCTCGAGTTGCTGCCGCCCGACGTGCAGCTCATCCGCTCCTGGCCGCGCCCCCTCATGATGATGGAGGGGATCGACGAGCGTTTCGACGCGGCGATCTTCATCGGCTATCACACGAGCACGACCAACACCCGCGGGGTGCGCGCGCACACGATCTCGAGCGCGAACCTGACCGCGGTGCGCCTCAACGGCATGGAGATGCTCGAAGCGGGGATCAACGCCGCCATCGCCGGC
>RFGQ01000090.1 GCA_003695865.1 Gemmatimonadota bacterium
CCTTGACCTCGTCCTTGAAGCGCTTGAGCGTTTTCAGCTTGCCCTCGTGGATCACCACATTGTCGCGCAGGAGGCGCACGCCCGCATCGCGGCGGGCGACGCCCTCGGTGACGATGCAGCCCGCGACCTTGCCGACCCCGGTGATCTTGAACACCTGCTTGATCTCGGCATAGCCGATGAAATGCTCCTTCACCTCGGCCGACAGGAGGCCCGAGGCCGCCTGCTTCACGTCGTCCACGAGATCGTAGATGATCGAGTAATAGCGGATCTCGACGCCCTTCTGCTGCGCCGCCTGACGGGCCGGCGCATTGGCGCGGACGTTGAAGCCGATCACCGGCGCGTTGGAGGCGGCGGCGAGCGCAACGTCGGACTCGGTGATGGCGCCGACGCCGGAATGCAGCACCCGGATCTTCACCTCTTCATTGCCGAGCTTCTCCATCGCCTGAACGATGGCCTCGGCCGAACCCTGCACGTCGGCCTTCACGACGATCGGGAGCTCCTTCACGTCCTCGCTGGCCTTGGCCTGGGCGAGAAGCTGGTCGAGCGTCACGCCCGCGCCGACGGCCGCCTTCGCCTCACGCGCCTTGCGCTGGCGGTATTCGGCGATCTCGCGCGCCTCGTTCTCGTCCTTCACGACGTTGAGAACGTCGCCGGCCTGCGGCGTGCCGTTGAGGCCGAGCACCTCGACCGGCACCGAGGGGCCGGCCTCGTTCACGCGCTCGCCCTGACCGTTGATGAGCGCCCGCACCTTGCCCCACTGCTCGCCGACGACGAACACGTCGCCCCGGCGCAGCGTGCCCTTCTGCACCAGCACCGTCGCGACCGGGCCGCGCCCGACATCGAGCTGCGCCTCGATCACGGCGCCCTCGGCGGCGCGATCAGGGTTCGCCTTGAGGTCGAGAAGCTCGGCCTGCAGGAGGATGTTCTCCACCAACTCGTCCAGCCCCTGGCCGGTGACGGCGGAGATCTCCACGTCCAGCACGTCGCCCGACATCTCCTCGACGATGACGTTGTGCTGCAACAGTTCGGTGCGCACCTTCTGCGGATCGGCCGCGGGCAGGTCGCATTTGTTGATGGCGACAATCATCGGCACGCCGGCG
>RFGQ01000091.1 GCA_003695865.1 Gemmatimonadota bacterium
GCGCCCACCAGCGCGATGCGCTTGCCGTTCTTCTCGGCGGGCGCCCTGGGCAGAAACTCGCGGACGTCGTCGCGCAGGTCGGCGGCCACGCGCTTGAGCCTGCAGATGGCGACCGGCTCGCCGTCGACCCGCGTCCGCCGGCAGACCGGCTCGCAGGGGCGATCGCAGGTGCGCCCCAGGATGCCCGGGAACACGTTGCTGCGGCGGTTGAGCAGGTAGGACTCGGTGAATCGCCCTTCGGCGATCAGGCGGATGTACTCGGGGACGTTGGTGTGTGCCGGGCAGCCCCACTGACAGTCGACCACCCGGTGGTAGTAGCTCGGGTTGGTTACATCGGTGGGGTCCATAGGCCGCCACCCCTCCTTGCGTACCGGCCGACCGGCCCGCCGCGCCCCTGGGCGATCGGGGGCCCGGGTCGGCATCCGCCGACAGCATGGGGGCGCGGCCCGCGCCGCGGCAAGAGGGACGCGGTGCGTCTCATCCGGACGACGCGGCGCGCGTCATCGGCCGAGCCGCGTCCGCCCTTTCCACCAGTCCGCCTCGTCGGCCGAGTTCGGCCCGAGCCGGCCCCGCACCGAATCGAGCAGTTCGGCGGGATCATACACCCGTCCCGAGCGGACCACCCAGCGCACGCGGCGCGTCGCTGTGATGTCGCTCAGCGGATCGCCGTCCACCACCACCAGATCGGCCCACTTGCCCGCCTCGACGGTGCCCAGCCTGGCGTCGAGCCCCATGGCCCTTGCCGCGTTGCGCGTGGCCGCGGCGAGCGCCCCCTCGGGGGGGATGCCCGCGAGCACCATGGCGTGCAGCTCGCGATGCACCGAGAAACCCGACAGGAACTCGCCCCAGCTCGGATGGTCGGTGCCCACGGTGAGCAGATCGCCGCCGCCCTCGTCCCAGAACGCTTTCACCGTGCGGCGCTTCACGTAGTAGATGCGCCGGAACTGCTCGAGCGGGCGGCGGGGCAGACGCGCCTCGACGACCTCACGGGCGTAGGGCGTCAGGAAGCCCATCTCGTCGGCCCAGCGCGTGAACACCACGGGCTCGCGGTCCGCGAAATACCCGTAGGCCGTGAGCGTGGCGTCGAAGTACACCCCGTGGTCGATGAAGCGCCGGATCTGACGACGCAGCGCCGCCCGCGCGGCCGGGTCGTCCAGGTCGAGCGCCTCGAGCGAACTGTAGGCCGGTCGCTCGGCCGGAAGCACCTCGCCCCCCAGGAAGTGCTCCACGCGGTCGATCCCCATGAGGATGGCGTCGCGTGGGTTGACCGTGCCCCGGAAGCCGGAACCGAGGTGCCCCGTGACCGTGAGCCCGTGGCGGTGCGCGGCGTCGATGAGGGCGGCGAGCTGGTCCGGCCGGATGCCCTTGGCCTTGAAGCCGCGCACCCCGGCCAGCGCCCAGGCGTCGACCTCGGCGCGGACGCTGTCGGGCGTCATCGCCTCGGGCACCCAGCCGGGACGCGCCGTGCCGAAATAGGGCCCCGACCCCAGGATGCGTGGCCCCGGCTGCTCCCCCCGGGCGATGCGCTCCCGCCCGCGGCGCGCCTCGTCCGGGTCCACCTCGCCCGCCGGGAAGGTGGTCGTGACGCCGTTGGCCAGGAAGACCACCGGGTTCACCCGGTACTCGTCCACGCGGCCCTCGCCGAACAGGTCGACGGCGTAGTGGGCGTGCAGGTCGAAGAAGCCCGGCAGAAC
>RFGQ01000092.1 GCA_003695865.1 Gemmatimonadota bacterium
CGGGGAATCGGCTCGGGGCGCGGCCGCGGGGGCGGGGGCGCCTCCGACGTGCCCTTCTACAAGAAGGTCTTCGCGTTCGTTTTCGGTCCCGACGAACCCCGCCTCACCCGCGAACAGCGCGACCGCGAGCTGTTGCAGCTCCTGCGGGCCCGCCACGGTGCGCTCACCGCGGCCGAGCTGGTGCAGCACACCGGACAGCGCCTCGACGAGGCCGACGACGAGTTGGCGCGACTCATGGCCGCGCACGACGGGGAGCCGGTCGTCGCCGACAACGGCACCGTGGTCTACACCTTCCCCTCGCTGCTCGTGAGCGCGGGCGCGGGAGCCGCCGACACCGCGGCCGTGCCGCCGCCTGCCTGGCAGCGGCTCGAGCCCCCACGGCCGCTCACCGGCAACGGGCGGGGCACCGACGCCGCCATCGCGGCGATGAACGGGTTCAACCTGCTCGTGGCCGCGAGCGCGCCCTGGTTCATCTTCCCGCGTCTGGGGATCGGCGGACCGCTGGCCGAGATCGGCCTCATCTGGGTGCCCGTCGCCTTCTCGGCGGTCTTCTACGCGGTGCCGCTCCTGCGCCGCTGGCGCCTCCGGCGCGAGAACCGCAAGCGCGTCGAGCGCAACCTGCGCCGCGTCGTGCTCGGCTTCGTCTACGAGTCGGCGCTCACCGACCTACAGCCCGTCTCGGTGTCGTCGATCGGCGAGCGGGTGCGCGCCGCCCTGCCCGACGGCGTCGCCTACGACGCGGCCGTGGCGCGCGTGCTCGAAGACCTCGCCGCCGAGTTCGAGGCCGACGTCACGCCGGGAGACGAGCGCACGCGCGGCTTCGTGTTCGACGCGGTGCGGCGGGCGTTCCAGGGGGCGGCTCGGGTACGCGCGCGGATGGCGCTCCTCGACCGCTCGGTCGGCCGTATCGTCTACTCCAGCGATGACGACGCCGCCGCGCAGGACGCGCGCGACCTGGAGTCGTTCGACCGCGAGCTGTCGGCCGGGAACGAGCGGACCGGAGACGAGCGGGCCGGCGACGGCGCAGGGGCCGAAGCGACACCGGCGGACGGCCCGGCGGCGCTGCCGCCGCCCGACGCCATGAGCGGGCTGTGGGCGCCGCCCGACCGCGCGGCCTACGAGGATCCGGTCGCGCGGGTGCTGCGCCTCACCTGAGCGAAGCGGGGGCGGGGTCCTCCCGGACCACCCACTCGACCCGTTCGATGACGTCGCCCTCACGGATCCGCTCCACCCCGTCCATCCCGTCGACGACCTCGGCGAACACGGTGTACTCGTGGTCGAGGCGCACGTTGTGCACCAGGTTGACAAACAGTTGCGCGTCGCCGGTATCGCGCCCCCGCGTCGACACCCCCACCGTGCCCCGCCAGTGGGATCGCCGCCCGACCTCGTCCCGGCTGAAGCGGTCGGCGCCCCGGTACTCGTTCGCCGCGGGTGAGCCGCCCTGCACCACGAAGTTGGGGACCACCCGGTGGAACGTGAGCCCGTCGTAGTACCCTGCGCGCGCGAGCCGCGCGAAGCGGGCCGTGTTCAGGGGCGCCTCGTCGACCAGCAGGCGCAGCCGGATGCGGTCACCCCGCCGCATCACCAGCACGGCGTCCGTGCGGGCGAGGGCGTCCAGTTCGGTCGGCGACGGCACCGGCTCGCGCGCTCCCGGCACGGGCGCCGCCCGCACGGCCTCTCCCGTCCACGCCCCGAGCACCTCGGCGGCCGCCCGGGCCACGACGGGATCGTAGTCGCGCAGATAGGGGCGCACACGGTCGGCCAGTTCGGGCCCGCCAAGCGCCCCGGCCTCGACCAGCAGCGCCCGGCGCGCGTCGCGCCAGGTCTCGCGGCCGGGGCGCGTGATGCGCTCGAGCGCGTCGAGCATGCGCCCGGCCGCCTCGGGCTCGTCCGTGCCCGCGAGCAGCCCGGCGACG
>RFGQ01000093.1 GCA_003695865.1 Gemmatimonadota bacterium
GGCTACGACGAGCGCGATCAGCACCTTGAGCAGGTCGCCGAACAGGAACGGCACGGCGCCCAGCGCCAGCGCCCGTGCGACCGGCTGGCCCGTGACCAGCACGAGCTGCGACACGCCGCCGGCGTAGAGCACGGCCACGCCCGCCACGCCCGCCAGGAAGAGCCGCACGGCCCCCGCTCGGGCCGATCCCGCCAACGCGCCGGCGGCGAAGGCCGCGGCGGGGTACGCGAGCAGGTAGCCGCCGGTGGGGCCCAGGAGCCAGGCGAGCCCGCCGTGGCCGTTCGAGAAGACCGGGGCTCCGGCGGCGCCGAGTGCGACGTAGGCCACCATCGCCGTCGCCCCGAGGCGCGGACCGAGCACCAGCCCCGCAAGGAGCACCATGAGCGGCTGCAGGGTCATGGGAACCGGCGTGAAGGGCAGCGGCACGGCGACGTGCGCGCTGAGCGCCGTCGCGACGACCGCCGCGGCCAGGGCCACGGTCCGGCGTGCCGGACGTCCCCGCACCACCTCGACCCCGGCCCACGCGCGCAGCGTCCCACCGATCTGGTTCATCCGGACTTCTCCTCCCGTCGGCTCGTGTGTCGTCGACCTCAGCGGCGCTCGACCGCCAGGGCCACCGCGTTCCCGCCCCCCAGGCACAGCGTGGCCAGGCCCGTGCGGACGTCGCGGTCTTCCATCGCGTTGAGCAGGGTGACGAGGATGCGTGCACCCGAGGCGCCCAGCGGGTGCCCCAGGGCGACGGCCCCGCCGTGGACGTTGACCTTCTCGGGGTCCATGCCCAGCTCGCGCATGTCGGCGAGCGCCTGCACGGCGAACGCCTCGTTGACCTCGAACAGGTCGTAGTCGCCGATCGAAGTCCCGGCGCGCTCCATCAGGTTCCGTACGGCGGCGATCGGCGCGAAAAACAGCTCCTCGGGAGGCGTGCCGCCGGTCGCGTACGCCGTGATCACGGCGCGGTAGGCGAGTCCGTGCGCCTCGGCGAAGGCCTGCGAGGTGACCACGAGCGCGGCGGCGCCGTCGTTCAGGCCCGGAGCGTTGCCGGCGGTCACCACGAGTTCGTCGATGCCTTCGGGTGCGTCCCCGGGGAACGCGGGGCGCAGCTTCGCCAACGCCTCGAGCGACGTGTCGCGCCGCGGCGCCTCGTCGGTGTCGACCACGACGGTGCCCTTGCGCCCCTGGATCTCGACCGGCACGACCTCGTCGCGGAACTTGCCCGCGTCGATGGCCGCAATCGCCTTCCGGTGCGACTCGTATGCGAAGCGGTCGGCGTCCTCGCGCGAGATGCCGGCCCGGCTCGCCGTCAACTCGGCGTGGCCGCCCATGTGGCACTGCCCGAACGAGCACCACAGGCCGTCGTGGATGAGTCCGTCGGTGAGCGTCTGATGGCCGAACTTCACCCCCGTGCGCATGCCGTCCGCGTAGAAGGGCACGTTCGACATCGACTCGAAGCCGCCCGCGACGACGACCTCGGCGTCGCCCGCGCGGATGGACTGGGCCGCCAGCATCACGGCCTTGAGGCCCGAACCGCACACCTTGTTGATGGTCACGGCGGGGACCGTCGCGGGAATCCCACCGTGGATGGCGGCCTGGCGCGCGGGAGCCTGCCCCAGCCCCGCGGACATGACGTTGCCCATGATCACGTCCTGGACGGCCTCGGGGGCGATGCCCGCCCGCCGCACCGCTTCGCGCACGGCCACGGCGCCGAGTTCGGTCGCCGAGAGCGGAGACAGCGCCCCGAGGAATCGCCCGATCGGCGTGCGCACGCCGCTCAGGATCACGGGGACTCGGCTCGTATCGGTCATATCTCTGGGATGTCGATGGTCGGAGTCTGTGGGGGTCCGCCCCTGCGGGCGGACAGCGCTTGAAGATAAAAAAAAGCGCCCGGCAGGGCAGGCCCGCAGGGTGGGGCGTCGGCCGGGAGCCGCACCCGCCACCGAGCGGGCTGCATTTCGGCGGAGCGCGGCCCCGAGGGGTTCGGCGCGGGCGCCGGCTCAGCCGCCCGCGGCCCGCAGCGCCGGGCGGTCGGCGTCCGGGTCGAGAGACCCCCAGGCGACGCGCGGATCGTGCTCGAAGATCAGCAGCCAGTCCTCGTCCAGCGCGCGTTGCCACAGCGCCCGCTTCGACTCGAGCGTGACGAGCGGCTCCAGGTCGTAGCCCATGATCCAGGGGAGCGGCAGGTGCGCCGTCGTGGGACACACGTCGGCCAGGTAGCAGGCAGTCCGCCCCCCACCCTCGATCCACACCGACTGGTGGTGGGGGGTATGGCCGGGCGTGGGCGCCACGCGGACGCCTGCCGTCACCAGCGCCTCACCTTCGACGAAGTCGAACAGGCCCGCCTCCGCCACCGGGTCGAAGTTCCAGGGCACGTAGCTGGCCCGGATGCGCTCGTTGCGGCGGTGCGCGAACTCGAACTCGCCCCGCTGCACGACGTGGCGGGCCCGGGGGAAGGCGGGCCGCGCCACCCCGTTCTCGTCCAGCACCGTGAGGCCGCCCACGTGGTCGAAGTGCAGGTGCGTGCACACCACGATGTCGATGTCGTCCGGCTGGAAGCCCGCACGGCGGATGGCGTCTTCCAGGCGCGTGGGCGCGCCCTCGTTCTCGACTCCGTAGAGGTCGCGGAAGCGCTCCGACTCCTTGGCGCCCACGCCCGCGTCGACCAGCACCAGGGCGTCGGGCGCCTCCACGAGCAGGCAGCGCAGGGCCAGGGGGATCCGGTTGCGTTCGTCGGCCGGGATGCGGCGCTCCCAGAGCGGCTTGGGGACCACGCCGAACATCGCGCCGCCGTCCAGGCGCACGGTACCCGCGTCGAGGGCGTGGATGCGCACGCCCCCCACCTCGGTGCTCTGCACGAGCGGTCGATCCGGGACGCCCAGCCCGCTCATTCGCTCTCCTCGCCCGTGCCTTCGCCCGCAAGCAGCGAGAGCTGCTGGCCCTGGCGGGGGCGGCTGCGCCGCGGCCGCCGGCGCAGCAGCGCCCGGAGTGCGTCGAGGTCGGCCACCCCCGCGCGCTCCGCCTCGTCGAGCAGGCGCAGGAACACCCGCGCCGTGGCCAGGGCATCGCCCCACGCCCGGTGGCGCGCGGGGATCTCGACGCCGAAGTGGCGCGCCAGTGCGTCGAGGTTTCGGCGGCGCAGCCCCGGCACGAGGTGGCGCGCCATGCGCACCGTACACAGCCGCTCCACCCGCGGTACGTCTCCGGTCGCGTCGGCGAACTGGCGGCTCACGAAGCCCCAGTCGAAGCGCACGTTGTGCGCCACGAACACGCGGCCCTCGAGGCGTTCGCGCAGGGTCTCGGCGACATCTTCGAAGAAGGGCGCATCGGCGACCATGGCGTCGCGGATCCCCGTGAGCGCCGCGACGCGCGGAGGGATCGGCCGCCCGGGGTTGATCAGCGTACGGAAGCCCTCGCCCACCTCACCCCGGTGCACCTCGTAGACCGCCACCTCGGTGATGCGATGGCCCGAAGCGTAGGGGCCGCCCGTCGTCTCGACGTCGACCACGGCGTAACGCAGACGGGAGAGGGGCGTGCCGGGAGCCGGACCGACCAGGGTCCAACACCCCTGGCCGTCCACCTCGAAGCGGCGATCGGCGCCCAGCAGGGCGAAGACGGCGGCGGACGCGGCCCCGGGGTTACCGCTCAGACCCAGCACCTCGCGGGCCAGGTCGAGCGTGTGGCGCGGTCCCTCACCGAGGGCTCGGGCCGCGGCCTGGATCAGCGGACCGGGAGGCGCGTCCCGCCTCACGCGTCGGGCCCGTCCTGGCTGAGAGCGAAGGAGAGCGCTTCGAGTTCCATGACCAGGTTCACATCGCGCACGGTAACGCCCTCCGGCACCCGGGGCTTGAGCGGAGCGAAGTTGAGAATGCCGCGTACCCCCGCCCGTACGACCAGGTCCACGATGGGCTGCACGGCCTCTCCCGGCACGGCGAGGACGACGATCTCCACCCCCTCGGCACGAATGCCCTCTTCCAGCCCGGCCACGTCGCGCACCGTGCGTTCGCCCACGCAGCCTCCGACCTTCGCCGGATCGGCGTCGTAGACCGCCACGATGTCGAAGCCGCGCTCGCGAAAGCCGCGGTACTCGAGCAGGGCCGTGCCGATGCGACCGGCTCCGACCAGGGCCACCCGCCAGGTTCGACCCAAGCCGAGGATCGAACGGATGTGATCGGCCAACTCCCCGACCGAATAGCCGAGTCCTCGCTTGCCGAACGACCCGAAAAGGGACAGGTCCTTGCGCACCTGCGCGGCGGTGGTGCCGCCGCGCTCCGCAAGCTCTTCGCTCGAGGTCGTGTCCCGCCCCTCGCGCTCCCATTCCTCCAGGATGCGCACGTACAGCGACAGCCGGTGGATCGCCGAGTCCGAGATCTTCTTCGCCACGTCGAACGCCCGCTCGAAGGCCACGGCGGGCCCGTGAGAGCGGGACCGCCGGTCGTTTGTGAAATCCTTCACATAACGTAGGGCGTCAGCGCTCGCTCAGCCAGCGGGCCAGCGCGAGAAGGTCGTCCGGCGCGAAGGTCTCGGGACGCCGGCGCAGGTCCCAGCCGGTCTCCCGCGCAAGCTCCTCGAGCACGGCAGGCGCGACCCGCAGGTCGGGATGGTCGCGCAGGATGCGCGAGAGCTGCTTGCGGCGCCACTGGAAGAGCGCGCGCGTGAGCCGGCGCAGAGCCTCCTCTTCGGCCTCGCTCAGGCGCGGCGGGTCGTGGGGCCGCACATGGACCACCGCCGACTCGACCGCGGGCACAGGGCGGAACGCGCCCGGAGGGACGCGCATCACCGGCTCCACGTCGGCCACGGCCCGCACACCCACCGTGAGCGCCCCGAAATCGCCGCCGCCGGGCGCCGCGGTCAGGCGCTCGGCGACTTCCTTCTGCACCATCAGGAGCGCGTCCCGCGGACGCGGACGCCGCAGCAGGTGGAAGAGCAGCGGCGCGGTGATGTTGTAGGGGATGTTGCCGATCACCCGCAGACGGTCCGGCTCGGCCGTGAGCGCGCCGGGATCGACGTCGAGGATGTCGGCGTGGATCACCGTGACGTCCTGCCGCTCCTCGAAGTGTCGGCTCAGGTCGGCGGCCAGGTCGTCGTCGAGCTCGACCAGGTAGAGGTGGGCGCAGCGGCCGACCAGGTGGTCGGTCAGCGCACGCCGTCCCGGCCCGATCTCGAGCACGAGGTCGTCGGGAGCCGGCGCGAAGTGCTCCACGATGCGCCGCTGAAGGTTCGGATCGACGAGAAAGTTCTGGCCGAGCGACTTCTTGGCGCGCGGGCGCGCCCGCCGCCCTCGCGGCCGGCGGGTCACGGCGCGCCGGTGCGCAGGACCAGCGCCGTGCGGTCGTCGGAGGGGATCTCGGGCGTGGCCTCGGCCGCCATGCGGAAGAGCGCGTCGACGATCTCGGCCGGCTCCCGGTCCCGCATGCCCGCCACCGCGTCGAGCACGATCGCCTCCCCGGCGCGCTCGGCGGTCGTGAGGGTGTCGGACAGACCGTCGGTGAACAGGAACAACAGGTCTTCCCCACCCCTCCAGGGCGCGACCGCCTCCTGGAACGAGGCGTCGCCCGCGATCCCCACCGGCGGATCGGTCGCCATCAGTCGCTCGGGATCGCCGCTCGCGCGGAACACGAACGCGTGCGGGTGTCCGGCGTTGGAGTAGTGGAGCGCGCCCTCGGCCGGATCGATCACCCCGTAGAAGAGCGAGAGATACATCTCGGTCGTCTCGAGTTCGTCGCGGAGCGCGTCGTCGAGATGGCGCAGCACGCGCGCGGGTTCACCGAACTCGCCGGCGTAGATGCTGGCCGCGCTCATCGAGAGCGCCATGATGAGGGCCGCCGGGAACCCGTGCGTCGACACGTCGCCGATCATCACGCCGATGCGCCCCTCGGGGAGGTTGAACAGGTGGTAGAAGTCGCCGCCCACCTGCTCGGCGGGCACCACCCGGGCCGCCACGCGCGCCGCCTCGAAGCTGTCGGCCCGCTGCAGCAGCTTCATCTGCAGGTTGTGGGCGAGCTCCATCTCTCGCCCCATTCGCTCCTGGGCCAGGCTCTCGCGGATCAGCCGGTTGTTCTCGAGGGCGGCCCCCACCTGGCTCGCGATCGCCGACAGCAGCTTCTGGTCGCTCGCATTGAAACGGCCGCCGTTGCGGCGCCCGAGCAGGTTGATCACGCCGACCGTGCGTGGCTCGCCGCTGGGCGGCGTGTAGCGGATGGGCACCGAAAGCACCGAGTGCGGACCGCTGCGGCGTACGGCTACGTCCGGGTCGTTCCCCGACGTCGCGACGGCTCTCCCCTCGCCGGCAACGGCGGCCTGCCCGTCGGTGGCGTCCCCCGCGCCGTCTCCGCGGGGCAGCACCCGCGAGGCGATGAGCGGCCGGCCTTCGCGGAAGGCCTGCGCGGTGATCGCGTCGGGATCGTCGCGGTCGAGCGGGCCCTGCACGCCGTCCTCGCCCACCGCCGCCCGCAGGTGCAGACGCCCGTCGTGGGGATCGAACACCCACAGCGAACCCCGGAGGGCTCCGAGCACGTCGCACACCTCCTGGAGGATGCGTAGCGCGGCGTCCTCGAGGCGCAGGATCGAACCCAGAATCTCGCTGATGCTGTAGAGGAGGTTGATCTCCTCGTACCGTTCCGAGAGCTCGTACGTGAAGAAGCGGACTTCCTGAGCGAAGTCGAAGGTCCGCTCGAGCGTGGCGGCGAGCAGGTCGGCCGCCCGGTCCGCCGGGATCAGCGGAGACTCGTGGACCTCGAGGCGGAGCGCCGGACCCGTGCGCGGGGCCAGCGTGCGCGCGGCGAGCGGCGCCTCACGCGTGAGCGGGGCGCCGTCGGGATAGACGACCGCGTGGGGATCGGCGTCGTGGCAGACGCACAGCTCCAGATCGAGCGCGGTCCGGAACTCGTCCAGGGTGCGCCGGACGGGCTCGGGAAGGGCCGGAGCCGCCGACGGCGCCGGCGTCATGCCGAGGCGCCACCTGCCAGCGGCTCGCCGCCTCCCTCGTCGAGCCGCAGGACCAGGGTCACGGAATTGCCCCGGTCGTTGAACTCCACCTCGTCCATGAGCGAGCGCATGAGGTAGATGCCGCGCCCGCACGGCTTGAGCAGGTTGCCGGGGTGGGTGGGGTCGGGCACCCCTGAAGGATCGAAGCCGTCTCCCTCGTCGGTGACCCGCGCGGTGATCTCTTCGCCCGCCACCCGCACCTCGACGCGCACCCGCTTGTGCGGGTCGTGGCCGTTGCCGTAGAGCATGGCGTTGGCCAGGGCCTCGGTCAGACCGACGCGGAAGTTGAAGTGGAGGCGATGCCCGTGCCGGCAGCACGCGGAGCAGCGCTCCATCACGTAGTCGACCGCCTGCTCGATGCTGCGGATGTCACTCGGCAGCTCGAGCGTGAGCTCTGTGGTTTCCAAAGCTCTACAGCCCCTGCAGCGCTTCCTCGCGCGACTCGGCGATCCTGAACAGCGTGTCGAGCTTCGTCAGCTCGAACAGCGTGCGCAGATCCTCGTTGAGCCCCGCCAGACGCAGTTCCCCGCCCTTCTCGCGGATCTTCTTCGACAGCGAAACGAGCACGCCGAGACCCGAGGAGTCGATGTAGCCCGTGTTCGAGAAGTCGATGAGGAACTTCCGCTCGCCCGCCTCGAGCTCTTCGAGCACCTTCTGCTTGAGCTCCTGGCGGTTTCCGACGATGAGCTGGCCGTCCACGTCGACGACCGTCACGTCGCCGGTCTTGCTCACCTGAAACGGCATGGGGCCTCCCGAGAGGGTCGAGGTGTCCGGGCGCCGCGCCCGGCGAGACAGAATACGATAAACATAAGATTCCGCGAGGGGCAACCGTGACGCGCGGCCGATCGAGACCGCCGGGCGCGTGGGGCGGGTCGTGGGCCGGGCCCTGCGCGGCCCTCCCCGGGCCGTGCTGGAAGGTCCCGACACCCGTTCGGGGCGCCCGGCCGGGGCTCAGTCGTCGCCCCCGGCCATCAGAGCCGTGATGCAGGCCACGTCGACCACGTCGGCGGCGCTGCAGCCCCGCGAGAGGTCGTTGAAGGGGCGGGCGAGCCCCTGCACGATGGGCCCCAGGGCGGTGGCGCCCGCCAGCCGCTCCACCAGCTTGTAGGCGATGTTGCCGGCGTCCAGGTCGGGAAAGACGAGCACGTTGGCGCGTCCGGCGAGCGGCGAGTCGGGCGCCTTACGGCGCGCCACCTCGGCGATGAGTGCGGCATCCCCCTGCAGCTCCCCGTCGGCCCGCACGTCGGGCCGCAGCGCGCGGAAGCGTTCGAGCGCGGTCCGCATCTTACGCACCGACGGCCCCTCGGCGCTGCCGTGGGTCGAGTACGAGAGGAAGGCCACGCGCGGCTCGTCGCCCACCACGCGCCGCCGCGCGTCGGCCGCCGCCGCCGCGATGTCGGCCAACTGTTCGGCGTCGGGGTCGGGGACCACGCCCGCGTCGGTGAAGGTGAGCACCTCGGCCGCGTCGCCGCGGAAAGGGGGCACCACCATGTAGAACGACGACGACACGGTCCGCAGGCCCTCGGCGGTGCCCACACACCCCAGCCCCGCGCGCAGCACCTCGGCGGTGGCGTGCACGGCGCCCGCCACGGCGCCGTCCACCTCACCCAGGTGCACGAGCAGCGCCGCGGCCACGAGCGGATCGCGCACCGCGCGGCGGGCGCCGTCGAGGTCGAGCGAGCGCCCCGCGCGCCGGGTGAGCAGCGCGGGCGCGAGGCGCTCCACGACGGTCGGGTCGTGCGGGTCGATCAGCTCCACCGAGTCGGGTTCGCCCCCGGCACGGGCGAGCGTCCGGCGCGCGGGGTCGGACGGGCCCACCAGCACGGGGCGCGGACCGGCGCCGGCGGCCAGACGGGCCGCCGCCTCGGCCACGCGGGGGTCGTCCGCCTCGGGGAGCGCGATGCGCGCGCCGGTACGCGCCGCCCGGTCGTGCAGGTGCTCCAGAAACGTCATGCGCCCACGCGGGCCTGCAGGCGCGCGAGCACCGTGGGCGAGACGAAGCGCGACACATCGCCGCCCAGGCGGGCGATCTCGCGCACCAGCGAGGCCGACAGGAACGAGTAGTGCTGATCGGGCGTGAGGAAGAGCGTCTCGATCTCGTCCCAGAGCTCGCGGTTCATCTGGGCCATCTGGAACTCGTACTCGAAGTCCGAGACCGCGCGCAGGCCACGGACGACGAAGTGGGCGCCCCGCGAGCGGGCGAAGTCGACGAGCAGGCCTTCGAAGGCCTCGACCTCGACGTCCGGCTCGTCGGCGAACACCTCGCGGATCATCTCCACGCGCTCCTCCACGGTGAACAGCCCCCGCTTCGCCTGCGTGGCGGTGTGGGCCACCGCCACGATGAGGCGGTCGGCCACACGCAGTGTGCGGCGCGCCACGTCCTCGTGGCCGCGGGTGATGGGATCGAACGACCCCGGATAGATGGCGACGACCGGCTGGCTGCGGCTCATGGCGTGTCGGTCCCTGGGGCGGTGAACAGGCTGAGCGTGGTGTCCCCGTAGCGGCGCGAACGGACGGGTTCGGCCCACGTCGGGGGGTCGGAGGAACGATGCTCCACCCAGAGCGCCCGCGCAAACGGGTGCTCCACGAAGCGCCGCACCAGTCGCTCGGCTTCGTCGGAGTCATAAGGCGGGTCGGCAAAGGCGAGGTCGAAGGCGCCCTCGCCGAGCGACCGCACGACGCGTAGCACCTCACCCGCGCGTACGACCGCCCGGTCGCCGGCGTCGAGCGCCGCGACGTTGGCCCGCAGGGCCGCGAGCGCGCCCCGCCCACGCTCCACGAACACGGCCTCTCGCGCGCCCCGGCTCAGCGCTTCGAGCCCGAGCGCACCCGAGCCGGCGTACAGGTCGAGCACGCGCGCACCCGCGAGCGCGTCGCCGACCATCGCCATCCACGCCTCGCGCACACGGTCTGTGGTGGGGCGGGTCGCGCGCCCGCGCGGGGTCTGCAGGCGGCGCCCGCGCCACGTGCCCGCGATGATCCTCATCCCGCGCCCCCCGCGCCCGTGCCCTCGCCGCGCTCGACGAGCCGCAGGTCGCGCAGGTGCGCTTCGACCCGTGTGCGCCCGCGGAACTCATTCAGGCGAAGCTGGAACGCGGCGTCGGCGAGGGCGCCCTCGACCTCGGCAGGAGCGAGGCGCTCGGCCAGGCCGAAGCCCACGGCGTCCAGCGATCCGCCGCCCGCTGCGGCGAGGCGCACCCGCAGGTGGCCCGTGCCCACCTCGCGGGCCCGCTCGAGCCTCGCGCCCCGCACGGCGAACACGGGACGCGGATTGCCGATGCCGAACGGCCCCAGATACGTGAGGTAGTGCGCCGCCTCGCGCGTGGCGTCGCCCAGGTCCAGGTCCAGATCCACCCGCACCACGGGCTGCGGCGCGCGCCCCTCGAAGCGGGCCGCCGCCTCGCGGTTGAACGCCTCGCGAAAGGCGTCGACCCGGTCGGCGCGCACGTCCATGCCCGCCGCCTGCCGATGCCCGCCGAAGCGCTCGAGGTGCTCGCCGCAGGCCGTGATCGCCGCGAGCAGATCGA